>JAPUKI010000329.1 GCA_027295745.1 Acidobacteriota bacterium | reverse complement strand
TGAAGTTGTTGAAAAACTGGCACTATCGGGAAAGCCGGCTTTCTCAGGCAACGCCCGCGGAATTCAAACCACTGATTGATTTTGGCACCCAATCTTTTGCTCACCAGTTGGCTGAAGGATGGTACTGCGACGAGAGAGACGAACACAGCTTCCGTTGGATGACAAAGGAGGCTTCCTGTTATCTGGAGAGTCGCGATGAGGTTCGCTATCTCCGATTGGCAGGATACAGCCCTCACGCCAACCATTTTGAAGTCTGGGTGGACACCATTCGAGTGGGTGAGCACGCAGTTCCTGCGGAATCGCAATTTCAAGTAGAGTACCTCATTCCCTTTCAGGAGACTTCTCACCGAATCTTTCAGATTCGGATTACCTGCAATCGGGTCTGCCGTCCAGAGAATGCCAGGGACAGAAGACAACTGGGTTTGATGATTTTTTCCATCGGGTTGGTTTGATGTTCACACGAATTGCGCTCTGGTTTTTCTTCTTTCCACTTCAGCTCTTCTTGCTGGGGCTCTTTATTCTTTTTGACTGTGTTCGTTCCCTGCAGTTGTATTGCCACCCCCTTGCCAGGCGAGAAGTTGGCTCTCAGGCAGCATCCAGGGAACTCTGTTCCATTGTGATTCTGAACTGGAATGGTCGCCACCTGCTGGAAGAGAGCCTGCCGGCGCTGGAAAAAGCTGTCGGTTTTACAGGCAAGAGCCACGAAATCATTGTGATCGACAATGGAAGCCGCGACGACAGTGTCTCTTGGCTTCAGCTGAACCATCCGAATGTTCGCATTGTCACTTTAAATGAGAATTTCGGTTTTGGCGTTGCAAACAATCATGGTGTCGAAGCTGCCAGTCATGACATTGTAGTGCTTCTCAACAATGACATGATTGTGGCAGAGGATTTCTTGCCACCACTTCTGGAAGCTTTCTCAGACCCGCAGGTCTTTGCAGTTTCCAGCCAAGTGTTTTTCCCGGAGGGTAAGCGCTCAGAAGAGACAGGTAATACCCAGGCTCATTTCAAATGGGGTTATCTGCACCTGTCTCACGAGCCGCTTCAATCCTTCCATGACACACGCAAATACCTACCGATTCTGTGGGCTGGCGGAGGATCCTCCGCCTTTCATCGTCAGGGCTTTCTACAACTGGGAGGCTTCTCCTCTCTGTTCTCACCTTGTTATGTGGAAGACACGGATCTGAGCTACCGAGCCTGGCGCCGCGGCTGGAAGGTATTGTTGGCAGCACATAGCAAAGTGCTCCACAAGCATAGGAGCACCAGCGCGGTCCGCTTCGCGAAGCCCGAACTCAAAGAGCTCATAGAGGAGAGAAAGTTTTGGTATATCTGGAAAAACTACCAGCTGCGCACAGTGCTCCCCCATCTTCTGTTTCTCCCACTTCACCTCATAAAGCGCTTCTCTGTCTGGACCTACCTTCGCTCGCTGAGAAAGCTCCCCGCGGCTCTGCTGTCGAGGTTTGGAGAGCCTCGCCGGGTTGTGTCCGGGGAGACTCTCTTTGGATGGGTTCGACACCCCTTAACTTATCTGAATCACTTCCACCCTGATCGGCGAAGAACTCCTCAGTTTCCCTTGCGAATCCTCATCGTGAGTGCCTATCTCCCCCATGTCGGGCGTCATGGGGGGGCAGGACGCGTCTTGCAACTGCTGCAGTGGGTATCGAAGAAACATGAAGTCAGTGTGATCAGCTTCGTAGAAACTGAAGAAGAGGCAGCACAACGGGCTCAACTCCTACTGACCTGCAAACGAGTTGAACTCCTCTACCGGCGGGGATGTTTCCCAGTTTCCTTCTTCCCTTACGAACCCTTTGAGGAATTCAATACCGCGGAGTTCGGGAAAAAACTGGAGGAGATCTTGACCGAGGAGGACTTTGATTTGGTGCATTTCGAGTGGGTCCAGATGGCTCAATACGCAGGCCTGGTTCCCCATATTCCTAAGCTGATAACTGAAATTGAGGTCAGTTACGCAGCTCATAACATCCTGGTGAAGCTGGAGTCGAATCTCTTCCTGAAGCTCAAGAAGCTCTACAATGCCTGGCAGATTTTCTACCGTGAGCTTGAGTTGTGCCGGAAAGTGGAGAAAGTCGTATGCGTCACCGACAGAGACCACGACTATTTACGAGGGTATATCGAAAAGAAAAAACTGTCTGTTGTCAATACTGGTGTAGACAATGAATATTTTAGTTCCAACGGTTTTCGTCCACCCGATAAGAATGCCTTGGTCTTTGTGGGAGCTTTTCGCCATGACCCCAATGTGGATGCAATGCTCTACTTTTGTGAGCAAATTTTCCCACTGATTCTTCGGGAGCACCCTCAGACTCATCTCTATATCGTGGGCTCATCACCTCCCCAATCGGTCCAGGAGCTGGGCACCCACAGCCAGGTTACGGTCACGGGATATGTGGAAGATATTCGAGATTACTATCAAAGAGCTCAAATCGTAGTCGTGCCGGTGAGGACTGGAGTGGGCATTCGGGGAAAGATCCTGGAAGCATGGGCAGCCGGCAAAGCAATCGTTGCCACTTCACTGGCCTGTTCGGGTATCCGGACTTGCCACGGTGAAAATCTTTTAATTGCAGACAAACCGCATGACTTCGCACTCTGGACTCTCGCCTTGCTACGTACTCCTTCCTTCTGCGAGCGGTTAGGGCGAAATGGACGCCAGACAGCCGGCCAGCTCTATGACTGGAGCATTCTGGGAGACCAGATGATCGAAGAGTATGAATCCCTGGCAAGTGCCTCCTACCCTCAGTACGAAGCGAGGAACCAGTACCCATGAAGATGCTGAAAAGAGTGCTTCCTCTGGAAAACGATCCTCCTTCACTTGTGACCACGACCAATCCGCAACGGGATCTTCACGGGATCTCCTCTCCAAAGGCTGCAGCACGAATTCTCTTTGTTCAAACGGAGGCGCCCTCCTACCTCTCCCCCGCCATCGAGAAATTGAGGGAAAAGCTCTATCCACAATGTGAAATTGTTCTTCTCTGCCGAGAAAACGACCGAAACGAGTTCGAAACAAACGCCCATATCTACCAGATTCTGACTTATTCGAAGCAGCATCTCCGGTCCAACCTCCAGCTGGTGAGGCAGATAAAAAAAGTGGCCCCCGACATGGTAGCAGCAGTTTTTTCGAGACGTCCCATCTTTCGGAAGCAAAGACTCTTCTTTTGTTTGCTCCCCGTCCGGAATCGGCTGGTCTTCGATGAAAACCTGGAGAGGTTCCATCTCAGTTGGCGAAACATTCACCGCTTCCTGATCAACGGCCCCGACATAGGGGCACTTGGCATCCTTCTACCAAGAGCAATACGAGTCTTACTCTTCTTCCCCAGGTTCTTCTACCTGATGCTCTGGGTCACTCTCATGAAGTTCAAGCGAGTAGCGTCTGAAGGAAGTTCGAAATCCGAAGTGCAAGAGTACCCAGGGCGCTTCTAGTACTCCCATCCTCTTTATGGAGAGTATTGTCCCAGGGGATCGGGAGAAGAGTGGAGATGGGTGAGTTTCCAGTCGACCTCATTCTGACAGTAAATCTCCGTCCAGCGCCCATTTTGTCGAACTAGCCGGCCATTTCGGTGATAGGCCATCAGATACTGTGACGTAATCCAGGCGACCTCACCATTGACTTCGATCTGAATGTTCGAAGTCAGGATAGACAGATCTTTCATTTGAGCAAAATATTGCTGCAGTGTATTTTGGAAGGTCTTAAAGTCGGGAAAGCGAGCCGGTGGAACAATGTTGAAAACCACTGCATCGCCGCAGTACAAGTCACGCAGGTGATCGAAACTTTTCTGTTCCCATGCCCTCACATGCTTGCGATGTAAGTGGAGTAACCTCTCCCTTGGGTTGTTTCGCATGATTTGGAGACGAGTGATTTTAGCAGAAAACGATTTCCTTTTACAGTATTATTCTCCAGGGTCTCGTGGCGAAGCCGCTTCGCGCTCCCCAGCCACAGCGGATTCATCCACACAAGCTCAACTCTTGTTTAGCTAAAATGGAACTCACCCTGGAACAGCAATCATTGTTAGTCGAATTCAAGCGGGCCGGAATTGTACTGTTTGGGACAGCCATTCGGAGGAAGTACGGTCTCAATTCTCCAATTTACCTGGACTTAAGAGGGAATCTCTATGAGCGCCCGGATCTCATGTGGCGAGTTGGAAGTGAGTTTGCTGGGAAGATCTGCAGGCTGGCTGAGAATCACGAAACCCGGCAAGTTGTCATCGGGGTCCCTGACACTGCAACACCTTTGGCTGTCTCCACTGTCCTGCATTACACACAGACAAGGATAGGGCAACCTCTGCACTATCTGCTTCTACGTCAGAAAGCGAAAGAATACCATTCGGTGTCGCCGTCCTATGTCATAGGCAAAAAAAATTGCGATAATTGCGAATACACTCTCATCGACGATGTCATGGCGTCGGGCCTCAGTAAGTGGAAGTCGATCGAGAAGCTGAAGAGGGAAGGAATCTCGGTCCAACGGATTATCGTGTTTTTTGATCGCCAGCAAGGAGGATCTGAACTCTTACAAGAGGAAGGGTATCAAGTCTATTCCATCTTCAAACTGCTTGATGTCATAGCGTTTTACTTAGAGAAAGGACTGATTACTCCTGCAACACACAGCCGAATTCATGAATTTCTTCGCAGTCATCGGTTCGAAAAGCCTTTATGGAGAGACTGAGTGAACTCCCTCCATTTCTCCGGTGTAAAGTACAATTCTGAAGGCGCATATGAGAGACTAACACTGACATGATCAGTCGGGCAACGGAAGATTACCTCAAGGCGATTTATCAGTTCAGCGCTGATGGCGGGAAGATCTCGACCTCTCGTTTGGCCAAGGAGATGAACTGCTCAGCCGCCAGTGTGACGAACATGCTACAAAGGCTTTCTGAACTGAAGCTGGTCGAATATGAACCTTACCAGGGAGCTGTTCTCACTGCTGCAGGTCAACATATCGCCTTGGAAATTCTACGCCACCACCGCTTGATCGAACTCTACCTTGCAGAAGTACTCGGTTACAGCTGGGACAAAGTCCATGAAGAGGCGGAACAACTGGAACATGTTATTTCCGAAGAATTCGAGGATAAGATCGATACGGTTCTTGGCCATCCAACCATCGATCCACACGGAGATCCCATTCCGTCGAAAGATGGGGAGATTGAAGAACGTCCCTTCCGCTCTCTGTGGGACACGTCTGGAGGTGAAGAGGTCAAAGTGTGCCGGGTCAGCGATCGAGACCCCGAGGTGTTGCGCTATCTGGCTGAGATCGGAATTTTCCCTGACGTTGAAATCAGCGTGCTCAAGAAAAGCCCTTTCCACGGGCCCATCCACATCGAGGTCAAAAAGATCGAACACACGTTGAGTGAGGAACTGGCCAGCCAAGTCTTCATCGTTTCAACATGAAGATCCCTTTAACGCCTATCCGGTTCCTCTACCGAGCACGCGACCAGTTTGGCAAAAGGTGGGCGTGGTGGATGGCGAGCACTCGTGGACCTATGAAGAGTACATCCAACGCTGCCACAGTATAGCTAGTTCCCATCCAGGATCGGAAAAAAGATATTATCATCAGAGGAGGAGAAAACATTTCCAGCCTTGAAGTAGAAAAAGCTTTACTGGCCCATCCGGCCCTGTTGGAATGTGCTGTGATGCCCGTTTCTCATCACACCCTGGGTGAAACCCCTAAGGCCCTGGTAGTCCTGAAGCCGGATCAGCAGGTTACAGAGAAGGAACTCATCGCCCACTGCCGAAAGCATTTGGCAGTGTTCAAGCTTCCTCAAAGCATCGACTTCTTCCAGTCGCTGCCCAAGGGAAGAACAGGAAAAATCCTCAAACGCAAGTTCCGAGAACCCTACTGGAGTGGACAAACCAAACGAGTGAACTAAGAGAAAACCCAAATCCTAAATCCTAAATTCCAAACAAATCCCAAATTCCAAATTCCAAGTTCAAAACTTTCAACTGGTTAGTCGAAGGAGTTTCGGAACTTGGGTACTTTCGAAGGGATTTATTTGTGATTTAGGATTCGGGATTTGATTGGAATTTTGAATTTTGAATTTCCGCCGGCCGCAGGCCGGCGGTGGTCTACCGGCTAGCCCGCATTGTGCATAGGTTTTAGTAGCGAAGTGGCGCAAGCGCCGCGATGACAAGGCGTGCGACCCGCAAGCGGGTACCCCAAGCGCCCCGCAGACGTACTCGTGCAGTACGTCGAGGAGGGCAAGGAAACACAACGCCGTCGGTGCGCA
>JAPUKI010000328.1 GCA_027295745.1 Acidobacteriota bacterium | reverse complement strand
TTTTCTCCGGTTCTGCGGGTGCGTCTGTTAGCCCTGGTAGGGAGGGTTTGGGGGGTCGATGTGCTGCTGCCTTCGATTATTCGGTCCGAAGCCAGTGAGACACGCGAGTTTCTCCGAGAGAGCATCTCGTCGGAGGGAGAGATGAAGGAGGTCATTAGTCAGTTGGCCCGCGAGAGTGGGGAACACGCTCAGGAACTGATGAAGCTGGGGGACTTCAGCGGTGAGCCCTGGCACCGTGTCAGCAGTGGAGGGTTCCTTCGCAATGTGATTTATGGATTCAACGATGGGCTAACAGCCAATTTCGGTCTGGTTATGGCTGTGATTGGAGCCCAGGTGGAGCACCAGGTGGTTCTTGTTTCGGGGCTGGCCGGCATGATTGCAGATTCGCTCTCCATGGGCGCCAGCGGATATCTTGCCTCAAAAAGCGAGCAGGAAGTCTATGCCAATGAAA
This sequence comes from Acidobacteriota bacterium, assembly GCA_027295745.1. Lineage (GTDB taxonomy): Bacteria > Acidobacteriota > UBA6911 > RPQK01 > JADFOI01 > JADFOI01. The sequence continues at coordinate 7,736 of JAPUKI010000328.1, read as the reverse complement.
TTCGCATGGAAGAGGAAGAACTCGAATTAATGCCTGAACTGGAAAAAGAGGAGTTCGTGACGCTCTATCAGGTGCAAGGGTTGGATGCGGAGTCGGCCCGTCAACGTGCGGAAGCTGTCATGGCCAATAAATCACAGGCCTTGGAGGAAATGGTTCGACTCGAGCTGGGTTTAAACCCCAATCTAGCCGTATCACCCTTGAAGGAGGGATGGATTACGGGGCTGGCGACGGCCGTGGGAGCGATGATACCGATAGCTCCTTTTCTCTTCTGGCAAGGAAGGGTGGCACTTGTGAGCAGTATCGTGATCAGCATGCTCAGCCATGTTCTGGTGGGGGCTGGTCGCAGCGTCTTTACCGGCCGCGGTGTGATCCGCAGCGGGATCGACATGTTCCTGGTAGGACTGGGAGTGGCGGCTATTGGGTATTTCTTCGGGGACCTGTTTGTGCGCCTTTTTTCGTAAAAGGGCAGATTCCTGGATTGTGATGTCGTAGAGGAGATGTTAGTATGCGAAGTTAAGTTCGCGAGATTCGATCTCATGAAGGACCAAACACTGTCTGTAAGGTTTTACATCTTTAGCATAAGGAGGGCGCGATGAAAGAGCGTATTACTCTGAACGTCAACAATGAGTCTTACGACGTCGAGGTGGAGCCGGATATGCCCCTGCTCTACGCGCTGCGTAATGACTTGGAGCTGACGGGAGCCAAGTTCGGTTGCGGATTGGCCCAGTGTGGGGCCTGTACGGTCATCATGGAGGGCAGAGCCATTCGTTCGTGCATGACTCCTGTGCGATCTGTCCAGGGTCGTCAAATCCGAACCATCGAAGGCCTGGGGACCGCTGAGAAGCCTCATCCTGTGCAGCAGGCATTTATCGAGGAGCAGGTGCCACAGTGTGGCCTCTGCCTGAGTGGTTGGCTTATGACGTCGGTTGCGCTTTTGGAGGCCAATCCGCGCCGGAGTGATGATGAGATTCGGCGGGGGCTTGCCGGCCTCAAGTGCCGCTGTGGCACACACATGTCGATTCTCCGAGCGGTCAATAAAGCAGCCAAGGCAATGGCTTGAGGAGGAATACAAATGACTAAGCAAGCGAACTTTCAATTTTCGCGCCGTGACCTGCTCAAGGGCGGCGGAGCTTTGGTGGTCTCTATCGGAATACCCCAATGGGCTCTTCCGACGACCCAGGGTGGCGTTTCAGGTTCGCGGCCACCCTTTACACCTGACCAGCTCGATAGCTATTTGAGCTTTGGGGCAGATGGCAACGTGACCGTGTTTTTCGGCAAGATCGACATGGGCCAGGGAGTCGACACGGCGCTCGCCCAAATCGTGGCTGATGAGCTGGATGTGGCTTTTGAACGCGTCGGGGTGGTGATGTGTGACACGGCCCTGACCCTCGATCAAGGAGGCGCCAGCGCCAGCTCGGCCATGTCCAGTGGAGCCTCCCCGCTCCGAAGTGCCGCTGCCGAAGCGCGGAGAGTCCTGCTCGATTGGGCCTCTGAGCACTTCGCTGTACCTGCCGAGAGGCTGACAGTGACCGACGGCGTTATCCAGGTGCAGGGTAACTCTTCAGATACCCTGACTTACCAGGAGCTGATCGGTGGCAAGTATTTCCAGGTGACCATGGAATGGAATGGGCGTTATGGTAATGGGCTCAACGCCAGCGGCCAGGCCACGCCGAAAACTCCTGATCAGTACAAAATCGTCGGTAAATCGATACCACGCATCGACGTGCCTGGAAAGGTCCTGGGACAAACCACCTATGTCACCGACGTCAAGGTGCCGGGAATGTGGCACGGCCGTGTCATTCGACCGCCCGTGGCGGGCGCTTCGCCAACCGGGTTCGACCTGAATTCAATCAGCCATATACCGAACGTAGAGGTGGTACGCATCAAGGACTTCATGGGAGTGGTGGCTGAAGAGGAATGGAGTGCCATCCAGGCAGCCGAGCAACTCAAGGTGACCTGGTCGCAAGTCGAACCACCCTTTCCCGAAATGGAAGATCTTTACGATTACATCCGCCGTACGCCCGTCGTCGAGGAGAGTGAACCTCGGGGTGCCGATCGAAACACCCCCGTTGACGTACCAGCCATCAACAGGGCATTTGAGGGCGCAGATCGAGTTATCGAAGCGGAATATGAGCATCCCTTTCAGTCACACGCCAGTATGGGACCTGCCTGTGCAGTGGCCGACGTCCAGGCCGACAAGGCCACCATTTGGACGGGTTCACAAAAAGCCCACCAAACGCGCAACGGTGTGGCGGCGATCCTGGGACTGCCCGTTGAAAATGTGCACGGTATCTGGATGCCGGGTCCGGGCTCCTACGGTCGCAACGATGCCGGTGATGGTGCCATGGATGCGGCATTGCTGTCCAAAGAGACGGGCAGGCCGGTCCGTGTCCAGGGTATGCGACATGAAGGACACGGGTGGGATCCTAAAGGCCCGGCCTCGGTCATCACTCTTCGCGCCGGCCTCGATAGCGAGGGCAACGTTGTCGCCCACTCGTTCAAAGCAAAGGGTTTCTCCTCCTGGGACGTCCGTTCCAACGAGAGCGATCCGGGTGACACACTGGCTGGCTTGATGATCGGGTTTCCCAAGAAAACACGCTATAACTACGGTACACCGTCCGAGACCTACAACTTCCCCAACAAGATGAAGTTCTGGCAGAATATTCCTCCCTTTCTGGAGAAGGCTTCACCCCTCCGGACAGCCCATTTTCGAGATCCCCAGGGCCCTCAGATTCACTTTGCCAGTGAGAGCTTTATTGACGAGCTGGCCGTAGCCGTAGGTCAGGATCCCGTCGAGTTCCGCCTGAAGTATCTGACCAGTGATCGCGATATCGCTGTCGTCAAGGCGGCTGCACAGGAAGCCGGCTGGGAGTCGCGGACCTCCCCCAATCCTAATGCAGGGAGTGGGGAAGTGTTGACAGGCCGGGGCATGGCATACGCCTCGCGAGGTGGTACCACTGTCGCTGTTGTGGCCGAAGTTGAAGTGAACCGCCAGAGCGGCCGTGTCTGGGCGAGGCGATTTGTTGTGGCTCATGACTGCGGGTTGATCATTAATCCCGACGGTTTGAGAAGAACCGTCGAGGGAAATATCATCCAGGCCATGAGTCGAGCTCTCAAGGAGGAAGTGAAGTTCGACCGCAACAACGTGACCAGCATCGACTGGTATAGCTATCCCATTGCCGAGTCCACCGATGCCCCCGAGGCTATCGATGTTGTGATGATCAACAGGCCCGAAGCTCGGCCCAGTGGTGCCGGGGAACCGTCGACTCGACAGGTTGCGGCGGCCCTTGCCAACGCAATTTTTGACGCGACCGGTGCCCGCTTGCGGAGAGTCCCCTTTACCCCAGAACGGGTCAAGGCGAGCATGGCCTGAGTTGGCCGGACTGATCAGAGTGGCTTTGCTACAACCAGAAGAATGCTCTTCAGCTTCGGCATGAGTGTGCCGATAGGGCGTATGACGACGGCTCCCAGAAAGCCGCTCAGTCCTCCAGGAGAGACCCGGCCTGGAAAGATAACCTGCTTGTCGCACATTTGATAGCCTCCTTTCTGTAGGATTTCTTCCAGTTCATCCATACAGAAAAGGCGGTGGTGTCCATAAAGATAGGGGTTTCCGCCCACTGTCACTGGTGTCTCATAGGTCAGAGAGTCTCCCCTGCCAAGAAAGCGCTTGATTCGGTTGACGGCGGAAAGGAGATTCGGGGTCGTCACGATCAACATCCCGTCTTTTTTCAAGACACGACGGATCTTCTGGAGGGGCCGAACCGGATCAGAAGTGAAGTGTTCAATCACCTCAGCCAGCACCACAACATCAAAGCTTTCCTTTAAAAAAGGCAATTCGTGGGACTCCACATTGAGATTGAGTAGGGGAATCTTGAATTGGCGGCAGACCTGCTCCGCCACTTTGCCGTAAAAGAAATCCAGGGCAAACACTCGGTGACCCGCTTGCTTCATGGCTGCCGCCAGGAATCCATAACCCACTCCAATGTCAAGAATAGTGAGCGGACCGTTTGCGGGCAGGCACTTATAGATCTTGTGATAGCGGGCAGCATGGCGGCGAAAGTAAGACTGGCCCTGGGGGATCTGAGCAGCGATCTCCCTTATATTAATTTTATTCACTCCTCAATGGTATGAGTCCTGTGTCTTGAAGAGCAACATTCAGTGCCACTAACAGTTGCCTGAAGAAGCACTCAACGATGACGCTATCACTCATAGCACTGGTCGCAGTCAATCTCGTCCCACTGGTGGGGGCACTGTTTTTGGGTTGGGATGTAGGACTGATCCTGCTCGTTTATTGGAGCGAGAATCTTGTGGTTGGCGGCTACAACGTGCTGAAAATAATGGTGCGGCCTGCTGAGCACCCGATTGTATTTTTGGGCCGGCTGTTTCCTATTGCCTTCTTCTGTTTTCACTATGGCGCCTTCTGTGGTGCGCACGGCTTCTTTCTCTTGGCGTTTCTCGATCTGTCCGACAATACCGGAGATATCCTCTCGGGCGATGGTTGGCCGTTTTTTCTGGTCTTCATGCAGATCCTGGTGGCAACGATTCAGACTGTGTGGCAGACCCGATCCGAAGTGCTGTTTTGGCCGTTAGTGGGCCTTGGCCTGAGCCACGGTGTGAGCTTCATCCAGAATTACATCGGGAAGGGTGAGTTCAAGCGCGCCACACTGCAGCAGTTGATGCAGCAGCCCTACAAGCGAAGAATGTTAATGCACCTGGTGATCATCGCCGGCGGATTCGCGGTCATAGCGCTGGGAGCGCCACTGCCGATGCTGGTGTTGATTGTCATTGGCAAGATCGCGCTCGATATCCATCTGCACCGCCGCGAGCATCGCACCCAGTCGGATGAGCAGTCCCTGGAGGAGGCGCCGGGCTCAACTGAGGATGTCGCAAAAGGTGATTGACTCAAGCTTCTTGCGTAGGGGCGCACAGCCGTGCGCCCGATAAACACTGATACCAAGATATAGTATCACTCTTACTTGACTATGATATCAGTTACTGATACCATAGTTTAGTGAGGAAGAAGCACCGCAAGACACTAGATGCTATCTTCTTCAGACCGACGCGGGCCGGCATCAAATGGGATGATGTAGAAGCACTGTTTCAGGCTTGCGGCGCTTATGTAGAAGAACGGAAGGGCTCTAGGGTGGCAATCGAATTAAAAGATAGGATAGCGATTTTTCACCGGCCTCATCCAGAGAAGGAAATTAACAAGGGCGCTGTCGCTTCCATCAGAAGATTCTTAAAGGAGGCAGGGGTTGAGCCATGATGGAATACAAGGGTTATTACGCCGGTAAGGTTACGTTTGATGAGGAGGCTGGTATTTTCCACGGTGAAGTTGCAGGCACCCGTGATGTCATTACGTTTCAGGGGACGTCTGCAGCACAGCTGAAAAAGGCTTTCAATGATTCTGTCAATGAATACTTAGCTTTTTGCAGCGAACGGGGTAGGGAGGCTGAGAAACCTTTTTCAGGAAAGCTTTTGATTCGACTTAGCCCAGAGCAGCATCGAGAAATATCTACTGCTGCGCAGGTCAGCGGTGTCAGTCTTAACGCCTGGATTGTCCATGCAGTTCAACAGAAAGCAGAAGAAGAACTTTCGAGTTGAACGAGGGAAACAGTATTTCTCTGGCGGCGCGTAGCCAGCTTCAAGGCATCAAGTTCATCCGCCGCAGCAGGTCCTGGAAGCGAGGGTCGTCGCGGAGGGTGTCGTAATAGGGATCAGCCTTGATGTAAGCAACTTGGGGATCGCGTTCATCGACGGCTTGGGTCAGCCACTCCAGTGCAAGATCCTCCTCGCCAGCAAACATAGAGAACATTGCCTTGTTCCAGGCAGGGAGTTGATCTGAATCTCTGAGGGCCGCTATGGCTTCAGCTCGATTGCCGGAAGCCAGGGAGCGTAAGATAACAGCTACAATCGATGCATCAGGATTTACGGAAGCCAATCTTTCTGCCTGGGCAATAGCCTCTTCATGCAGTCCCTTTTCCCAATACGTCCATGCCAGCGAAGCATGTGCAGCTTGGAGTTCTGGATTCAGTTCCAGGGCCCTTTGGAACTGTTCTATCGCCTCATCGTATTGACCTAATTGACGGAACACTGATCCGACAGAACTGGTGATCTGAGGTGAGAGGGGATCAAGCGTTTGAGCCTTGCTCGTTTCCTCAAGCCATTCATCCAGTCGACCCTGAGTTCCCAAGAACGCTCCGTACCAGTGGTGAGCAGTTGGGTAGTTGGGATTGAGTTCAATGGCCCGTTTGAAGTCGGCCTCAGCTGCACTCCAGTCCCATTCGTAAAGTGCTTTGATGAAGCCCAATGAGGTGTGGACCTCAGCGAGGCTGTCATCGATTTCCAGTGCCCTCTGCGCCGCGGCTCTTGCCAGTGGGAAGGCATCCTCCGGAGTGCGGTGGTAGTAGTAGGCAAGTAAAGTGTAAGTATCAGCCAGTCCGGCATAGGCCTGGGCATACAGGGGATCCCCTTCAATCGCCTCATTGAAGAGTTCAACCGCCCGCTCGAATCCGTCCCTGTTTCTCTTGTTCCACCAATAACGTCCTTCAAGGTAGCTCCGATAGGCCTCGGGATCCTGTGTGCCCTGTTTCATCATCTGACTCTGGTCCTCTCCGCTGAGCTGCCAGCGAAGGTTCTCAGAGATCTCCATGGCAATCTTCTCCTGCACTGCCAGGAGTTCAGTTGCCTTTTGGTTGTACTGCTCGCCCCACAGCACCCTGTTGACCTCAGTATCAATAAGTTCGACATTGACCAAGAGGTCCTCACCCTGTTGATCTAGCCTCCCGATCAGCAAGGCACGCACACCCAACTCTTCTGCCACTTGCTGGGAGTTGATGTCTTGACCTTTGTAATGGAGAACCGAGGAAAAGGGAATGACCCTCACCTGGGGCAACTGGGAAAGGCCGTAGATGATGCTCTGAGCAGCCCCGTCACTGAGGTATTCCATTGCGGGGTCGTCACTCATGTTTACAAAGGGTAAAACAGCAATTGAAGTTATGGCTTCCTCTGGTGAGGCAGTGAAAGGCCAAGACAGAGCGAGAGCCAGAAGCACAACGACTACCACCCCCCCAGCCACCAGCGGCCACAAGTAACTCCGCTGCTTGGCTGGAAGAGCGGCAGGTACCTCTCTGCTGATGGCTGTTTTCCCTGAATCGGAATCTCTCTTGAGCCGCATCAACTCACTTTTCAAGTCTGAGGATGTTTGGTACCGAAGCTGGGGTTCTTTCTCCAGCGATCTGCTAATGACCTTTTCTAGTTCATCAGGTAATTCTGGATTCAAACGAACAGGTGAAGTGGGGGGTTTGTTGAGGATCTCGTCAAAGACAACTCCCGTTGTACTGCCTTTGAAAGGCAAACTGCCCGTCGCCATTTCGTACAGCACTATCCCGAAAGAGAAAAGGTCAGTGCGGGCATCCAGCTCTTCTCCTCGCACTTGCTCAGGCGACATATAAGCCACCGTCCCCAAGGCAGTGCCAGGACTTGTCAGCATTTCCTCCTGCACCTGAGCGGTGGGCATCTTCGAGTCCACTTCCGTCTGCTCCTGGGTCAGCTTGGCCAGCCCAAAGTCCAACACCTTGGCATCGCCTCGCTGGGTGATGAAAATGTTGCCAGGTTTGATGTCTCTGTGGACAATGCCTTTTGAGTGAGCCGCATCCAAAGCATCGGCAATTTGGATACCCAGGTCCAGTAGCTCATCAGTTTGCATGGAGCGGCCTTGGATGCGGTGCTTCAGC
>JAPUKI010000327.1 GCA_027295745.1 Acidobacteriota bacterium | reverse complement strand
CTCCGGATCAAGGTCGGTCTCCGCCCTCAGGTTCAATCCAGGACTCACCAGTAGCAAAATGAATAAAAGTTTTCTCATACTTCCTCTGATGCAGATTTTCAGAAAAAGGCTCTTTTTATCCGTTCAACATGGAAAGTATTTTCTGCAAGGGAGGAATTCCCCCTCGGGCACCAAATTGTGTACAGGAAAGGGCCCCGGCAACGTTGGCGAAGCGCAAACAGTAACCGACGCTCCAACCCTGAAAGAGTCCGTGGAGAAAAGCTCCATGGAAAACATCCCCGGCCCCGGTGGTATCTACGCTATTGACCGCTATTCCCGGAATTTCGAATATCTTGCCCTCCCAAAGAGCTGCTACTCCTTCCTTTCCACGAGTGACCGCCACAAATCCTGAGGTGGCTTCGGAAAGAACTCGCAGACCTTTCCTCCAATCTTTATTAGCGGAAAACTCATGGAGGAAACTGGTACCCGGAATCAAGAAATCTGTGAGTGCCAAGAGCTCTTCAACTCCAGGCTGCACCCTGTCAATATCCAACGAGACTTTCATTCCGGCTTCTTTCGCCCAGCGTGCGGCCTGTATAGAGGCAGGCTGATCGTGGCCATCCAGGTGCAAAAGCTGGGCTTCGACAATCCACTCGCGCTTGAGTTCCCCTTTCTTATAGTGCAGTGCTGGGTCCCGATCCCAAAGAATGGTGCGCTCGCCGGTGGGACGATCTGTCAGGATAACGGCGAACTGGCTGAAAGTGCCTGGAACCGTCTGGACACAGGAGAGTTCCATCGCTTCCTTTTGCAGATCCTCAAGTGAAAACTTGCCGATTTCGTCATCTCCGACGCGACCCACGTAGCGGACCTCTAAGCCATAGCGAGCACACAGAGCCGCAGCGGTGGCGACCTGTCCTCCCCCCCGCTTGTAGAATTGATCGATCTGTACTTTTGTGTTGTGACGAGGAAAATGAGGAAGGACACAAATCCAATCCACCGCGTTCAGACCCAGTCCAACTAACTGAAAGGAACGATTTTCAGGCCACTTGATGCCAAAGGAGACGTTTTCCAGATCACTCATGAGGAACCCAGAGACCCTTCACTGGCCGCCTTCCCAAACCCGCACCTGCAAGGTAGAGTAAGCCCTGAACGGGAAAGCTGAATGCTTGTGGGCGCCAATGATAGCATGGACTGGAAATAGGGGAAGGGAGCTCGCCAGGTCCAGCAGAAGGAAGGCGGGGACTATCCCCGAATGCCTTTGGGAAAAATCTCCGACCTGCTGGCGGCTCTCCCAGGCAGTAACGGGCATTATGAGTCCGCTGGTCAGTGACGGACGTCACTGTGGGAAAAAGCGTTCTGGGTAAAATGGCAAATACAGCAGGGATTGGGTGACACCCTGCTTGCACCCTGAGGGCGGGTTCTCTGAGTTGGAGGACCTGCCCTTTTTTATTCCAGAACCCACTCACTCGGATGAGATACTCCAGTCTGAAAGTAAGCCCTGGTCGGCAAAGCTGAAGTATTTGTGGGCGCCAATGACCACATGGTCCAAGGCTCGAATTCCCACGATTTCTCCAGTTTGCACCAATCGCCTGGTGATTTGAATGTCCTCCTGACTGGGGGCCGGGTCGCCACTGGGATGGTTGTGAACAAAGAGCACCCGGGCGGCCGCTTGTTGAATCGCCGGCCGAAAGACTTCTCGGGGATGGACGAGAGAGGAAGTGAGGGATCCCTCCGACACCCGAACGACTCTCACAATACGATTCTTGCTATCCAGGAGCACACTCCAGAAACATTCCTTCTTCAATCCATCCACAAGGGGTTGAAAATGGCGGAAGACTTCAAGGCTGGAGCGAAAAGGCTGTCCTGGAAGGAAGGAAGTCTTGTGGATCCGACGCGACAGCTGAACTGCTGCCAACACCGCCAGGGCTTTCTTCCGACCCAACCCGGTGTGGCGAAGGTCCTCATAACAAACCTCTCGTAAGTTCCCAGACCCGATCGCCTCCAGCAGCCTTTGCGCATCATGCAGGGCCCGTTTTTCGGGAGTGCCGGGACCGATCAGCAGTGCCACCAGCTCCAGATCAGAAAGCGACGCCCAATCCACTTCGAACAGTCTCCTACTGGGGAAATAGGCAGGTGTTGCATCCATTTCACTTGCTATAACGTTCGAAGAGGAAATTCTACGACTCAAGGAGAGGGATTTAGCGCCACTTTCCCTTCTTCGTCACCCAAACAACACCCAGACAGACCACGGCGCCAAGCACATCCGCAGCCAGGTCCCGTGAGGATGCTTCTCGATTGGGAACGAAGGATTGATGAAATTCATCACTGAGCGCGTACAAGGCGGCGATCACACCAACGAAGATGACACTCTTGGGGCTAAGAGGCAGGTGAAAGCCTGAGGTCACTCCCCACACCAGGGTCAGTCCGAAGACGGCATATTCCCAGAAATGACTGATACGGTCCGATATCAGGTCTGCGCCAGGAGGGTTACTTTGGTGGGAGAGAGAAAAAATCAGGGCGGCGTAAGCAAAGGCGGGTATCCAATACTGCAAGTCTTTGGTCATTCAGTACCTCGCCTCGCAAGCCCATCCGCAAACGTTACCGTATTTCTACGCAATGCTGTACATGAGCCAGGCAGCGACAAAAGAACCCAAGACCATATAACCCATCAACTTTAGGAAATAACGGATGCGTTCTTGCTTGGTCTCTTTGGTGATCAGTGTAAAGACCGTGGCAATGCAAAGGGAGATTATGGAAATGGCGATGTAGTGATTCACTCTTTCTTACCCCGCGCGATATCAAAAGCATCAAGCACCAGGAGCATGTTGAGCAAACCGGTTGTATACAGAAAGGTGTTCCCGTACTCGTATCCGTAGCTGGTAACATTGCCCTCTCCCCATCCCATGACTTTCGCTACCAGATAGAGAGATCCGGCACTCGCATCGGCAACAAACTTGAGAAACCCAAAAAAGCCGGGGGTTAGGCCAAACAACCTTCCATCCATGGCCACGCCACAGAAGAACAACACCATCAAGGCTATAAAGAAGACCAGTCCTCTTCTCCATTTCTTGAGCAGCAGATGGCCGGCACCTGGTACAAACCACGCGGCTACACAAATCCAGACAGGGTAGAACATGAAGCGTCGATGATAGGCAAGAATTGACGAGTAGGTCAAGGTGGCCAGGTCCAGGTATGTTCTTCGGATTTGGCACCTGAGGTGCCTCCCATATTCTCGTTCCGCGGTTTGGAGAATGAAGGAAGCACTTGTAGTATCATTCTGCCCATGTACAAGAAGAGGCTGTTCACTCCAGGCCCGACCCCGCTGATGCCCGAGGCTCAGTTAGCGATGTCGCGTCCCATCGTTCATCATCGTACAGCGCAATTCAAAGAGCTGTTGCTGGAGACTCGTCAAAATTTGCAGAAGATCTTCAGCACCGAGAATGACGTTGTCATTTTGGCTTCCTCAGGGACAGGAGCTATGGAAGCCGCAGTCTCCAATCTACTGTCTTCAGATGATCCTGCACTTGCTGTTGTGACCGGTAAGTTTGGCCAGCGTTGGGAAAAAATCTGCCAAAGCTATCGCATTCCCTGCACTGCTCTCGAAAAGGACAACGGCGAGGCAGCCTCCGCGGAGGAAATCTGTGAAGCTTTAGAACACCATCCAGAGATTCAGGCTATTCTGATCCAGGCATGCGAAACCTCGACGGCAACTTCCCATGATCTGGAACGCATCGCCCAATTGGTTGGTGAGAAGTTTCCAAAAGTCTTCATCGTGGTCGATGCCATAACGGCCCTGCTGACCCAACCGGTCGAGACAGACCAGTGGGGACTGGATATAGTCATCAGTGGATCTCAGAAAGCTTTTGCCCTCTCTCCTGGTTTGTCTTTCTTGACACTGAGTTCCCGGGCGATTGAAAAAATGGAAGCCAACTCCTGGCGACCCTATTACTTCAATCTGCCGGAAGAAGTCCAGAAACAGCGGAAGGGCCAGACTGTCTTTACGCCCGCGATTTCACTCATCGTCGGCCTGCACGAGACCACTCGAGAAATCCTTCGACAGAGCCTCGATCGAGTCCTGGCTGATGCCGAGTTGATGGCTCGCTGCACGCGAATAGGACTTCTGGAACTGGACTTTAGGCTCCTCTCCTCCTCTCCAGCCAACGCTGTGACAGCAGCTTTTCCCCCACAAGGCGTCTCCGCTGCTGAACTGGTGAAAAAACTCGAAGATGAATTCGGGATCAAGGTGGCAGGCGGACAGGGTGAACTGAAGGATCAGATTATTCGAATTGCCCATTTGGGTTATTTTGATCTCCTGGATGTATTCTCAGTGCTCTCCGCCATCGAACTCTGCCTGTTTAGGATGGGACGGGAGGTCAACCTGGGATGCAGCGTCAGAGCTGCCACCCTTGAAGCCACCACCAGCAAAGAGCCAACCTCGGGCAAAGTCCAACGGACAAGGGCGCACATGCAGGAATAGCCATGAAAGTCTTGATCACCGATCCACTTTCCGAAGAGGGAGTGGATTATCTGAAACAACAACCCGGCCTGGACGTCCTCTGCCATTTGGAGCTCTCCTCGGAGGATTTGCTATCGGAGATACGTGACGTAGAAGGACTGATTGTTCGCAGTAAGACTCAGGTCACAGAGGACGTCATCGAGGCAGCCCAGCGACTTCGTGTGATCGGGCGCGCAGGCGCAGGGGTGGACAATATCGATTTAGAAGCGGCCACTCGCAAGGGTGTTGTGGTGATGAATACTCCGGGTGGCAACAGTGTTAGTGTAGCAGAGCATACTTTTGCCCTCTTACTAGCGTGGGCGCGTAAGATTCCCATCGCCGATCCTTCGCTGCGAGCAGGAGCGTGGAACAAAAAAGCGTTGATTGGACAAGAGCTCCAAAATAAGACTCTGGGCCTCATCGGACTGGGAAAAATCGGCTCTCTCATCGCCCAGCGCGCGCAGTCCTTCCAGATGAAAGTTCTGGCATATGATCCCTTTGTCAGCGAAGAGTACACACGCGATTTGGGCGTTGAACTCCGGTCTTTAGAAGACGTCTTGGCTGAATCTGACTTTGTCAGTCTGCATGCTCCACTGAATGAAAATACGAAAGGCATGATTTGCGAGAGTACCCTACACTTGATGAAAAAAGGGGCACTCCTGATCAATGCTGCTCGAGGCGACCTGGTGGTTGAGGAGGACCTTGCAGAAGCACTGGATAAAGGACACCTGGGAGGAGCCGCCCTGGATGTCTTCGAAAATGAGCCGAAAATTCATCCTCTACTGCTCGCTTCAAAGCAAACTGTCCTGACCCCTCACATCGCTGGCTCCACCGTGGAAGCTCAATCCAAGGTAGGTTACGACATTGCCCAACAGGTGGCCGCGTACTTGCAGGATGAAGTGATCGTCAACGCGGTGAACTTCCCCTCCGTGACACCCCAGGTATTGGAGCAGATCCAGCCCTATCTTTCTTTGGGTGAAAAATTGGGTTCATTCATCAGCCAGGTTTCAGACCTCCGGCTCTCAGAGATAGGCATCCGGTACTACGGCGATTTCACCCAGGTCAGTTATAAACTCATCAGTAATTACATCTTGAAGGCCATCTTGAAACCCATTCTGTCGGAGGAAATAAACCAGGTCAATGCCAGAAGTTTTGCGAAAGAACGCGGCATTGCAGTCATAGAAACTGTGAGCACTCGGCAGCGCAGCTATTCAAATCTCATCAGCATCCAGCTGCGCTCCTCCCAGAAGACCGAATGGATCGAAGGAGCCATCTTACATACGGGCAACCTCCGTTTGGTCTCCATCGACGGCATCCCGGTTGAAACGGAGCTTGGGAAACAAATCCTTTTTATCCGCAACCAAGATACCCCAGGAGTCATCGGACAAGTGGGCACGATTCTCGGTGAGGCCAAAATTAACATCGCTTCCTTTGTGCTGGGTCGGGACGGAGATGGCGCCCACGCCGTCGGAGTGGTCAACGCGGACGGCAAGATTCCGGAAGAGGTGTTGCAAAGAATCCGGAGCATTCCGGCCGTGAACTTCGCTCTGCTGATATGCCTATGACCCACGGATCACACTAACTTCAGACTCACACGAACCTTGGCTAATGAACTCCGACTCACTGGGCTTTTGACACATGATTCCCTTCAAAGACAATGTTCCTTCCCGGCTTTTCCCAGTCATCACCGTGGTGCTGATCCTGGCGAATGTCGCAGCATTCCTTTACGAGATGTCTCTGCCATCGGCAGTGCTGGATGATTTTTTCTTTTCCTATGGAATTGTTCCCTACAGACTGCAGGTCAGCGGGCAATCTCTCATTCCGCTCTTTGCTTACATGGGAAGCTCTCTGGTGACCGCCATGTTCTTACACGGCGGCTTTATCCATTTGCTGGGTAACATATGGTATTTGTGGATCTTTGGAGGCAGCGTTGAGGACCGCATGGGCCCTTTTCGTTTCCTCCTCTTCTATCTGCTGTGTGGCATCCTGGCGGGCGGGGTGCAGGTTCTCTTCAATTTGAATAGCAGAATCCCCACGATCGGAGCCAGCGGTGCGGTGGCTGGGGTGCTTGGGGCCTATCTGATCAGCTATCCGCTGGCGCGTGTGTCGACGTTGCTGCCTTTCTTGATCGTTTGGCCCGTGGTAGAACTCCCGGCAATGTTGCTCCTGGGATTCTGGTTCTTCGTTCAGCTTCTCAACGGAACGGCTTCGATTGGAGCGGCCTCGGGCATGACGGGGGGAGTGGCTTGGTGGGCCCATATTGGCGGGTTCCTATCGGGCGTCATTCTGATCTGGCTTTTTGCACGCGAGCCCGCACGCCGGGACTACCTGAAGGGATAAAAGGGGGCTAACCGACCTGACGCCCCTGGATTGTCAAGACCTCGAGAAGCAAGCCCTGATTATGCATAGGTTCTTGTCACGAAGCGGCGAAAGCGCCGGCCTGAGTGCGTTGCGCCACGCGCGACAGAGGCCCCCGCAAACGTACTCTTGAGTACGTTGAGGAGGCCGACCGAGCGCAACACGGGCGGTGCAGCACGCCGGATGATTTCGTCGCTGCAGTAGAGAAGTTATGCATAATCCGGGCTATGGCTCCCAGCGGTCTCGTCCTCCTCCTCCTTCGGATCGTTTTTCCTGGGGTCGGGCCTCATTTACGGTCAGAGTCCGCCCCTCGAGTTCAGTCCCATTCAGGCTGTCGATGGCTGCTTGAGCCTCCGCATCCTCGGTCATCTCCACAAAACCAAAGCCCCGCGATCGCCCGGTAAATCTGTCCGTAATCACCCGTGCTGATTCAACCGTCCCGTGAGCCGAGAAGATCTCCTTGAGCTTGTCTTCCGTAACGGCATAGGGCAAACCACCAACATAGAGTTTCTTGTTCATGTTCTCCTCCTAGAGAATCTTATCGCCATCAACCCTGAGAGTTTGACCGCAAAAGGAGCAGAACATTCTGGCAATCCTGTCTGGCGCCACGATCTGGTCGGTTGTTCCTGTGGGTTTTTTCGCAAGGTGAGGCGATCCTGGCCTTTAACTATTCTTCTACAACTTCAGAAGGCCTCAAACTGAAGCAGTTCCACCCTTGTGAGTCTAGTCTCTTTTCCACTCCCGGTCAACCTCAGTACTCCCTTTCATAAATACGGTAACGTTTGTTGGGCTATTCCAGCCCCAGAGAGTCAACAAAAGCCTCCGCTGAGAAAGGGATGAGATCTTCCTGACTCTCTCCGATCCCAATATAAAGGATGGGAATCTTGAGTTCCTTCGCGATGGCGACCAGGATTCCCCCCTTGGCAGTCCCATCCAATTTGGTAACAATGATCCCAGTCATTCCAATCTGTTCAAGAAACTCTCGTGCCTGATTTAGCCCATTTTGGCCTGTGGTTGCATCCAGAATCCAATAGATCTCGTGGGGAGCGCCCTCGACCTGCTCCCCAGCAATGCGCTTCATTTTCTCCACCTCTCGCATGAGATGGGTCTGGGTGTGAAGACGTCCAGCGGTGTCGACGATGAGAACATCCTTCTTTCTGGCCTTGCTTGCCGCGATGGCATCAAACAAGACTGCTGCCGGATCTGCTCCCGAACCCTGTTTGACGATGTCCGTTTGGGTACGCTCGGCCCAGATCATCAGTTGCTCGACCGCCGCTGCCCGAAAGGTATCCGATGCGCAAATCAGTACCTTCTTCCCATCCTGACTCAGACGATGAGCCAGTTTACCGACAGTGGTCGTTTTCCCGACACCATTCACCCCAACCACAAAAACGACGTGAGGGCCGGAAGTTGAGAGATTTTCATGGGATAGATTCTGGCTGGACTTCAAGATGTCAAGCATCTCCTCCCGAATCATCCGGGTGACCCTGTCACGGGTCACGATTCTTTGCCCACGAGTCTCCTCCCGCACCCTTTCAACGATCTGCAAGGTTGTCTGGACTCCTATGTCTGCACTGATCAAGATCTCTTCCAACTCTTCGATCTGATCCTCCCTCACTGGACTCTCAGTCGTACCCATCGCCCGATGAATCCTATACTCGAGATCATCTTTGGTCGTCTTCAGAGCTTCCCGGAGCCGCTTGAAGTAGCCGGGTCCTTCCTGATAGCTGAAAATGTTCATGAGTCGAGTGCCGTGAGCTGCTCTTCAAATTCTGCCTGAACAACCTCCCACGCTCCCATTTCAAGTTGGCGGTAAAGGCGCTCGAACTGCCGGGTCAGACTGTCACAAAAGTCCAGCCGATGGCCCACCGTTACCCCTTCCAAGGAAAGGGAGGTTGCCTTCTGGCATAAATCCTTGGGAAAAGCTCTCTGGTAGAGATTGACCCCAATTCCAACGATGGCCCAAAGAATTTGATCATGGAGGCTACTGGTCTCGGTCAAAATTCCTCCCACCTTTTTCCCTTTCAGCAAGATGTCGTTGGGGCGTTTCAGTTTGAGCTGAAGGTCTGAGATGCTCTCCTCTCGTATGGTGCGGACCACCGCTAGTCCCGAGAGCATGTTCAAAAAGGGGGAATGCTCCACCCTCCACCCGGGGTAGAGCAGATAGGACACATATAAGCCTTCTTCAGGGGGTGAGTACCATTTGCGGTCACAGCGCCCTTTTCCGGCTGTTTGCTCCCGGGCCACTACCACCAAGGGCTCACCATCTCCCACAAAGGCCTTCAAATAGTCGTTTGTAGAATCAACAATATCCAAATAGTCAAACTGCCTGAAGAGTTGACCCTCCTTGCGTTTCTCAACCCTCATATGACTTCACGATCAGGCTTCACGATCAGGCTTTAAAATCAGGCTCAGTGTCTCGCTCCATAAATACGGTGACGTTTGTGGCGAGCGCGACGGCGTCGAGTTCGCGAAGCGACGACGACGCGATGCAAGTTGCATCGTGGAGGAGGAGCGACAAAGAAATCGATGCCGTCCCGCCGCCACCCTTCGGGCTGATGGGGTTTGCGGGCGATCTCTGTGTCGCTCGCAAGCCCCATCAGCAAACGTCATCGTATTTATGGAACGAGACACTTTATGTGCCGAATCCGAAAAGAATGGGGAAAAATAGGCGAGAGTTATCTTGTGTTTCACGGTAGGAGTTATTTTAGGGATCGAGCTGTTCGGCACCTGAGGTGCCTCCCACATTCCGGAGTCCTCGCCATCCTAACTGTTCGGGCGAGGCACCGGCTCG
>JAPUKI010000326.1 GCA_027295745.1 Acidobacteriota bacterium | reverse complement strand
CGATCCACCATCAAACCGATTTGTTCCACTCCCGCCTCACGGGCCTTTGACACAATATCGACAACGGTCCCATAGAGGACAGCCACGTCGGCCTTGATAAAGAGCGGCAACTCGGGCTTGAGCGCGACTCGCTCCACCAGCCTTTCAACAATCAGGTTGGGGGGGACAGCCTCACGATTGATATACACACCCCCCTGGCGAGTTACGGTCACCATGGTGGCATCCTCATCATCCACACCAGGCGCTTCCTGGGCATTTTTCGCCCTCGGCTTGTTGACAAAGATCCCTTGTTGCAACAGTGGCACGGTGATCATGAAAATGATGAGCAGCACCAACATCACGTCGGCCATGGGAGTGACATTGATATCCGAGTTGACTCCTCCCTGGGCGCCGGCCCTACTCTCCATGTTTCTCAGCCCTCCGCTTCAGGAAGTAATCGATCAACTCGGAAGAGGAGTTGTCCATTTCCACGATATAGGATTCGATTTTACCGGTGAAGTAGTTATACATCCACACGGCCGGGATTGCTACGAAGAGTCCGAACGCCGTAGCAACCAGTGCCTCGGCAATTCCTGGGGCCACAGCGGCCAATCCAACATTTTCCCCGGCGGCCATTCCCAGAAATGCGTTAATGATCCCTACCGTGGTTCCAAGCAACCCCACAAAAGGCGCGGTGGCACCAATGGTTGCCAACCCTCCCAGACCTTTCTTGAGCTCTTCGATTCCAATCGCAGTGGCCCGCTGAAGGGCTCTTCGGGAGGCTTCGATGATCTCACCCGGGATTCGACTCGAACCCTCATGGGCATGAAACTCTTGAAGACCAGCCACCACGACTTTGGCCAAGTGGCTCTTGTCATGCTGCTCCGCCAGGTCAATGGCCTCACGGATATTCCCGTTTTTCAGAGCCTCTGAGACAGCAGGCGCAAACTCACGGGACTGTTTCCGAGCCGCTGAAAATTTGAGATAGCGCTCAATCATCACTGAAATCGACCAAATGGACATCAGGCCAAGGACAACCACTATAGCTTTTGCCAAAAACCCCATCTGTCCCCACATTTCCATAAAACCACTCATAGTTACCTCCCTGAAATAGTTAGGATCATCTTACAAATCAACAGAAAAAAGTCAAACTTTAGACTACCTAAGGATGAAATTCACTGTCACGGTCGCTATCACCTGCACCGGTTCTCCGTTGAGCAGTGTGGGAGAGTATACCCACTGCCGCACAGCTTTTAGGGCTCCCTCGTTCAAGAGCGGATGACCTCGTATAATCTTGATATCGGCCACGTTTCCCGTCTCATCGACCGTAACTTGAAGCAGCACAATACCCTGAATCCGAGCCTTTTTAGCCAACTCAGGATAGACTGGTTCCACCCGAACAAGCAGCTTGGAGGACTGCACACTCCCACCCACTCGGATGGGGTCCTTTTTCTTCGGGGGCGGCGGAGGAGGCGGGGTGGCGTCCGGCACCGCACCGAGCATTCCACCCACAATCCCACCAGGAATCCCACCCATAAGGCCTCCCGCAGTCGCATCCAAAATACTGGAGATTTCCGGAATATCATCCATGGGAGGAGGGATCTCCGTCGGAATCTCAATCGGTGCCACAAACTGTGTCGGATCCAACTTCACCACTTGTACCTGCTGCACTGGCGGGGGCGGTGCAGTCGGTGGCGGCGGCGGTGGCGGTGGTGGTGGTGGTGGTGGTGGTGCAGACAGGAAAGTCAACAATTCACTCTCGGGCAATACATCGTAATAGATCAGTGGAATGAGCAACAGCGTCCCAATGATAACGGTGTGGACGACAAAGGAAATGAATAGGGTACTCTTATTTTGACCAGCTCGATCGGGCGAAGATTCAATCAGATTCTCAAACATCTACTCTCCCCTTCCTAACCCTGACTCTTGAAGCGCTGCTCTGTATGCAGTCGTCGGTTCGCGCAATACTACTACTGGCTTCCAGTGGAGTCAAGATTCTTTTTTCTTCTCCTAATTCCCGTAACATCGTCACACATCTTGGGTTACGAGATGCTTCCTTCCTAGGCACGTGTCTTTCTCCTGTCTAAGTGGGTCTGCCACCAAAGCACAATGGGACTCGCAATTGCAATGGAGGAATAGGTTCCCACGATAATACCGACCACAAGCGCAAAGGAGAATCCCCTCAGAACCTGACCTCCAAATAGATAAAGAGAGAAGACGGCCAGAAAAGTCATCCCAGAAGTCATGATTGTCCGATTCAAGGTTTGGTTGATGCTGGCATTGATGATCGTAGTCAGGTCGCTTCGACGCATCAGCTTCAGGTTCTCCCTTATCCGATCGAATACAACGATTGTATCGTTAATGGAATATCCCACCAGGGTCAGCAGTGCTGCTACCACGGTGAGTGAAATCTCCCGATCCGTCAAGGAAAAGAATCCCACGGTGATGAACACATCGTGAAAAAGGGCCACCAACGCCGCAAAGCCATAAATTGGCCAAAACCGAATGGCGATATAGATCAACATAAAGAAAAGGGACATCCCGATGGCAGCGCGTGCTCGTGAGCGCAGCTCCTGGCCAACCTTAGGACCCACGCTCTCCACGCTGATGACCGTAAAGCTGCCCAGATAGGACTCCTCACTGAGTGCGGTTGTAACAGCCGTGGGAAGCCCCAGTTGATTCAGTTCTGAAAAGTCTTGGATCATTCCGCTCTGATCGGTTCGATAGTCGATGACCTGGTCAGTCATCTCGCTGTAGTGCTCACCGAACTCCGAGATGGACAGCTCATCGCGGAGGTTTTCGGGATCCAATTCCTGTAAACGAGCTGACAACTGGCTCCTGGAAATACTATTGAGGTCGATTTTCCCGGTCTCCAGCTGGCTTTGATCATATTCTCCACGCAGGGCCTCAAAGACTTGGCCGGTTTCAAGGGTGAGATCCTGGGCCTCCTCACCTTCAACGCGCGCCATCCGGATTTGAACCTCGTTGAGCGAGAGGTCATCAAAACGTATGACTTCCTCCGCCCTCAGGGCCGCTGCAGTCAGGGTTTGGCGGATCCGGTCCAGCTGAGGCTCCTCTTTGAACTTCACATAGACCAGCGTTCCCCCGGTGAAATCCACACCCAGATTCAGTCCCTTACTCAACATAAGAATTCCACACGTCACCATGAGAACCGCCGATATACCCAAAAAGATCCACTTCAAGCCCAGCCAATCGACCTTGGGATCTTTGACGATATCCATACTTGTTCCGGCTTCTCTAGCCCTTAGTCACCAAAGGCGCTGTTTTGTGCCTTGCTTTCTTAGATAGAAAGCCTCTCCACTTGACGCTGTTCCAAAACCAAACGAAAGATGGTCCTTGAAACGAAAATGGCAGTGAAGATATTGGCCAGCAAGCCAACTATCAAGGTCACTGCAAAGCCGCGTACGGGACCGGTTCCAAACTGAAAAAGGAAAAGTGCGGCAATCAGAGTTGTGGTATTGGTATCGATGATCGTGGAAAAAACCCGGTCAAAGCCCGCAGCGACCGCGCTGCGAACGGTCTTTCCCACACCGATCTCTTCCTTGATTCTCTCGAAGATCAGGATATTGGCATCCACTGCCATGCCAATCGTCAAGATCACCCCGGCAATTCCCGGGAGGGTCAAGGTGGCATGAAAAGAGGCCAGCACTCCTAGCAGGATGAGGAGGTTCATTATGAGACACACGATCGCATTAAGCCCCGAGAGTCTGTACACGACAAGCATTCCCACCACCACCAGAATCAGACCCACCAGGGATGCGGTGATTCCCCTGCGGATGGAGGCCAGTCCCAGAGAAGGCCCAATGATCCGATTCTCGAGAATTTGAATGGCAGCTGGCAGGGCTCCAGAGCGCAAAACCAGGGCCAGATCCTCCGCTTGCTCAGGGGTAAAGCTTCCCGAAATTCGAGCCGATTCGGTGGCGATCCTTTCGTTGATATTGGGAGCCGAACGAATCTCTTCATCCAACACAACGGCTAGTCGATTTCCCACGTTCTGTTCGGTGGTCCGGCTAAACAACGCCACCCCCTCAGCTTTCAGGAAAAACACGATCTCGGCACGCCCCGTAAAGCTATCCTGGGAGCGACGGGCATCCTTGAGGTGCTCCCCAGTGATGGAGGGAGCCTTGCGAACCACCATATACAGGGTCTGATCTCCGCTGTCAGTCTGCTCCCGCAAGGGCAGGATTTCATAATCCGAGGGAAGGCCACTGCTAAAGGCTTGCAGCGCCAGTGCCCGGGTGGCATAGGGGCCTCCCTGGCTGGGATGGACAAGCTTGAGTTCAAGTCTTGCCGTCGTCCTGATCAGGTCAAGGACACGATCAAAATCCTCAACTCCGGGCAGCTCCACAATGATCTGGTCTTTCAGTTGACCACTTCCATATACCGTAATAGTCGGCTCGGCCACTCCGTACTGGTCAACGCGCCTCTGAATGGTCTCTTTGGCTTGCTGAACCGCCTCGTCGGCCGTCCTCAACTTGGCTGCCTCATTCATGGACAGAACAGCATCGACCTCTCCTTCCCGAGACTGAATCCGATAAGTCCAGTCCAGTGAGTGGAGGCGCAAGTTATCTTCCAGTTGCTGCTGCTGATCCCCCAAAACTCCCAAAACTTCAATGTCGAAGTCCTCAGTGACCTGGGTGCGGGTAAAAACGATTCCATTTTCTCTCAGATCCGCCTCGATCAGCTCCCGAAGCTGGTTGACTCTTGCCTCCAGAGCATCGCTGGTCACGACCTGCAGCACCAGGTGAATGCCACCCTTCAGATCCAAACCCAACTTGATTTTCTGGGAGGGGGGATAGAAGAGAAAAATACTGACGCTCACTACAACGAAGATGAAAATCAACCGATATTGTAAATCTCGCTTCATGACTCAGGTAGAAACTTACTTGGAGGTGGAGTTCTCAGAAGGTGACTGCAGTGAGGCAACCGCGTTTTTTGCCACCTCCATCTTCACCTGATCAGCCACCTTGAGAAGAAATGTGTTGTCTCTTACTCCTGCAATCGTTCCATAGACTCCACCGGTGGTAATCACTTTGTCACCATTTTTCAGGCTGGCGATCAGAGTTTCCAGATTCTTCTGACGACTGCGCATAGGACGGATAATCAAAAGATAGAAAATCCCCGCGATGAGGATGAAGGGCAAGAGCCCAACCAATCCAGACTGCGGGGGGGAGCCTTGCTGCGCCAGTATGAAGGGAAACATCCTCACTCCTTATATCACAGATTTCTCAGGCAGACTCCGTATAGCGCTCTCGAAAGCGCCCCTCAAATTCTGTAAGCGAATTGAGCGCGATACTTTGTCGAATCTTCTCCATGAAGTCAAGATAAAAATAGAGATTATGATACGTATTCAAGATGCTTGAGACAATCTCGCCTGAAACAAAGAGATGCCTCAGATAGCTTCGACTGTAGCGCTTGCAGACCAAACACCCGCAGTGAGGATCCAGAGGTCCTTCATCATATCGATAGCAGGTGTTCTTAATACGAATCCGCCCGACTGAAGTGAATAACGTCCCGTTTCGCGCATTTCGAGTGGGAAGAACACAGTCGAACATATCCATTCCCTGTTTGACGCAGAACAACAAGTCCAATGGAGTCCCCACCCCCATGAGATAACGGGGCTTGTCCTGCGGCATCAAACCCTCAAGGTCTGCAATCAGTTCGTACATCAACAGCCTCGGTTCTCCTACTCCAAGGCCACCCAGTGCCAGACCCGGAAGATTGATTTCACACAGACGTTCCACACTCTCTCTGCGCAGCGGAAGAAAGACACTTCCCTGCACAATTCCAAACAGAGCCGCCCCTTCACTGTCATGAACCTCCTTACAGCGCTGGGCCCAACGCATTGAACGGCGCATAGACTCTTTGGCTTCCCGCTCACTGACCGGGTAAGGAGTACACTCATCGAACATCATAATGATGTCCGCGCCAAATGTCTGCTGAACCTGGATGGACTTTTCCGGAGAAAAGAAGTGAGTAGCCCCATCCAGGTGGGACCGAAATTCAACTCCTTCTTCTGTGATCTTTCTGAGCGACCGGTGGCTAAAGACCTGATAGCCGCCGCTGTCGGTCAGAATCGGTCCCTTCCAGGACATGAAGCGGTGAAGTCCGCCTTGACTTCCGATGACTTGCTCGCCTGGACGAAGATAGAGATGGTAGGTGTTGGCCAGGAAGATCTGGCTCGCCAGATCTTCCAGAAACTCATGGGGCATGGCCTTGACTGTGCCGGCCGTTCCGACCGGCATGAAGACCGGAGTATCTACCTTACCATGCCTGGTTTGCAGTACCCCTTGCCGGGCATGAGTCTTCTCATCTCGAGCCAGCACTCGAAAGGAAACTGACATGGGGATACCTAACAACTGACAACTGACAGCTGACAGCTGACAAAAGAGAAAAGACTGCCGCTGATCACCTAATTAATGGTTTCTGACTTCTGAATTCTGGAGTCTTTTGCTTTGTTCCCGATCTCCACCCGAAAGAGATTTGTGCTGTTCACTAGATAGAGAAATTTTCCTGTCTTGTCGTAGGCAAGACCGACCAGCATGGGCCCGGCAACAGTCAGAACAGGAGTACCATTCTGGAAGGTGTATAGTCCCTTTCTGCCTTGACAGGAGGCTGCCACCTGCAGCTTTCCCTGTGGGTCGAATCCCAGTCCCTGGGGGCGTCCTAACCCTTTGAAGAATACCTGAATTTTGCCTTCCTTAGACACTTGATAGATGCAGTCCTGGGTGGACAGCGTCGGACCTGTCACAAAAAGGGTGTCATCCGGAGCCACTGCCAGATGATAAGCGGAAATACTGGGTTCCAACTGACAAAGAACAGATACCTCCTGCTGGGGACTCACCTTGTAGATTTTGCCGTCTCGATCTCCTACCAGAAGATTCTGTTGTGAATCGAAGACCAGTCCCGTCGCCAATCCGAGTCCCTCCACAAATTTGTCAATTCGCTTGTCGAAAGTGGACCGATAGACAGTTCCTGTGTGTCGGCTGGTGATATAGAGACAGTCATCGGGACCAATGGCCAAGCCTGTCGGATTGACCACCTCGGCAAGGAAAGGATGCTTGCTGCCATCGGCAT
>JAPUKI010000325.1 GCA_027295745.1 Acidobacteriota bacterium | reverse complement strand
TGGTGATGCTCGTGACGTGATGGAAGAGCTTATTTTCCAGCGGATTCTTTCCCGTTCTGCCTGGGGCCGGATCGGGCAAACCCACTATCTGTCTGAGGTTCAACCAGCCATCTCGCAGATCCTGAAGGGTAATCCACATCGAGGCAAGACCTTTCCAGAACGAGGCATGAATGATGTGGAATAGGATGGCACCTGTAAGCACAAGCCCCGATATCCAGTGAGGTGTCACCCAAGAGAACTTAAGACCGAAGATAGGAAGAAACCCCGTGAAGAGCAAAGCAAGCATTGAGGTGGCCATGACCCAATGAAATATCCGTGAGGCAAGGGAGTGCCGGGGCACTCTTTCGGGTACCTGTCCCCCGACCTCCGTCCGGTCCTCTTTGCCGGCAATTCCGGCGGGAGTGTTTGGCCGCCACCGCCAATAATAGAGCAACGTGTGCACTACGGCGAACAGCAATCCCGCGGCGATGGCCAGCCAGACGAGGTCCCAAGAAAGGCCTCTCAGGATCTCCTGACCCCAGGGGTTCCTTTGCCAACGAAACCATTCCATCTACTCTTCTTGTGCTTATGCCCCGCGGATGGCCCTTCTAACCAGGTTCTTCATGAGCGGTATCTTGAAGTGGTTGTGGTTGAGAGGCTTGGCACCCCATATTGCCGTCTTTCCGGCCAGCTCCGCAGTCTCCTCGCTAAGGCGCTCCCCGCGGACACTGTCTTCCACCGCTTTCAGCCTGAGCGGGCGGGGAGCGACTCCACTCACCACAATGCGCGCCTGTTTGATCACGCCGTTCTCGACCCTCATGGCCGAAGCCACATTGACGAGAGGAAAGTCCCACACCTGGCGGTCGGCTACCTTCTCGAAGTAGAAGCGAGCCCCTGCCCACGTGTTGGGAATACGGATAGCCGTGAGCAGATCGCCCGGCTTCAGGACCGTCATCCGGGTGATGTCCACCGATGGGCCGATAAAGAACTCATCTGCATCTACGAGGCGCTCACCCTTCGCGCTGCGGATTACAAACTTGGCGTCCAGGGCAATCAAAGCCGGCGCGGTGTCCGAGGGGCTCACAGCCACGCAACGGTCTGCTTCATACAGGCAGTGCTCTCTGTTCATCGCCGTCGGCGTGTCGGCGTAGCAGATGTTCCCTCCCGCACGATAACACGGCATTCCGTCGCGGTAATACCAGCACCGGGTATCCTGGCTCACGTTGCCTCCCAGGGTGCCCTGATTACGAATTTGGGGAGAAGCCACCCTGCGGGCGGCATGGGCCAGTAACCCATACCGGGACTGAATCAGCGGGTGGTTGATTACCTCGGTCAGGGTCGTCATCGCCCCGATCTCCGCGCCGTTTGCCTGCGCCCGTATTCCTTTTAGTCCTTTAACCTGGCTGAGATCGACGACCACTTTCGGCCGCTTGACGCGGTCTTTGAACCAATCGAGGCTGTCCATACCTCCAGCCATCACCCAAGCGTCTTTCCCATGCCTTTTGAGAAGAGCTAGGACATCGTCGATACCGGCAGGTTGATACAGCTCAAAGGCCGGCATCATATCTCGAATTGTGGCCATGCGTTAAACCTCCCTTAAATGTTGACCTCAAGGGGCTTGTAGGACTGGGGCTGCCCCTCGACCGCGTTCAGGATCATGTCGGGATTCACGGGTATACGGTTGAAATAGATGCCCCCCAGGGCGTCCGAAATGGCGCATACGACAGCCGCCGCTGCCGCTCCCAAAGGCGGCTCTCCAACCCCCTTCGTCCCCATTGGATTGTACAGATCGGGTTTATCAACGGCGTCCGTTTCCATCTCCAGGGGTACATCCAGATAGGTGAATGGCTTGGCTGTATAAAGTCCCGTGGTGCCGGACAGACCGTATTTCATATCAAAGATATGTTTCTCGCTGAGTGCCATGCCAAAGCCCTGGACACTGCCGCCAATGATTTGGGTACTCAGGCTCTTCGGGTGAATTACAGTACCGCAGTCGGCCACTCCCAGATATTCCAGGATCTTGACATGACCGGTTTCCAGATCAACCTCGACCCGTGCGAACCCCGCGCAGAACCCCGGGATGGTTCCCCTCCGCTTGAGCGTATCCTTGGCGACGCCCACAATACCCTGTCCCGAAACACCCTTAGCCGAGCGGACCGTCATCGGGTTCAGATTGGATGGCAGCTCCTGGCCGCTGTATTTGCCGCCCAGTTTGATTGCGCGCTGGGCCGCGTCAGCGAAGCTGATCCCCTTTGAGGGATTCGACTTGAGGTAAACTCGCTCGTTACCCACGTCGAACTGGTCCGCAGTTCCCCCAAACTCCTTTGCGGCAATCTCCTGAAGCTTGCCCTTGGCATCCATGGCCGCCACATAATTCGTTCGGACCATCGTGAACGATGTATTGCTTCCAACTTGGGCAAAATTCCAAGGCAAATGCTTGCTGGTATTGCCGTAGACGACCTCACACTGTTCCCATGGCATGCCCAGCACCTCTGCGGCAGTTCGAGCGGAACTAGCGTAAGAGAATGTTCCCAGGTTTCCCACGCCGTTATGAATGTAGAGCTTTCCGTCCGGTTTGATCACGACCAGCCCGTCAAAGCCGCTAGTGCCGGCCGTATGGAACGCAACGCCCACGCCGATTCCGGTGGCCTTTGTCCCTTTTCGCTGACCGCTAAGTGCTAGCTTCTCTGACCACTTGAATCGGGCCGCCCCCTTGTCGAGCGCCTCGCGCAGATAGGAACTGGTGATCGGTCCGTGTTTCCCGTTGATGTTGATCTTGCCGTCATGACCGGGGGCGTTAATGCGCCGGATAGCAATCCGGTCGATGCCGAGCTTTCGTGCCGCCTTGTCCATAAAAGGCTCTATCGTCGCTGCAGTCTGGTTTTCGCCGGGGCCGCGTTGGGCGCTGCGGGGAGGTGTGTTTGTCAACACCGAAATGCCGCGCCAGCGCATCGCAATGGGCTGATAGACAATCGAGGCGCCTTTTCCGGCGCTCCTGAAGTCCCAAAAACCGTGGTAGGGTCCGTTGCTATGTACAATGTAGAAGTCGAGCGCTGTGATGCGGCCATCTTTGCGGAACCCTATCTTAATCCAGCCCTGGAAGCCCGGTCGCGATCTCCCGAAACAAAACTCTTCCAGTCTTGTGACCCGCATCATGACCGGACGCTTCGCCTTTTTGGCCAGCAAGGCTGGGATGCCCCACTGCGGATAGCTTATTCCCTTGCTCCCAAAACCGCCGCCGCAGTTCTCTGCGATGAACACGAATTCAGAGGGTTTCATCTTGAGGGTCCTTGCGATGCGGGGGACTACAAAGGATACGCTCTGGCACGACCCGTGCAGGTACAACTTTCCGTTCTGCCAGTAGGCCATCGCCGAGCGAGGCTCCATCGGGTGGTGAGTCATGGCCTGTGTAACGAAGGACTCCTCCAGGATCAGGTCGGCCTTGGCAAACCCGTCCTCTATGTTGCCATACTGCCACTGCTCGGCCGGCTTACCCATTGGAAGCCTGTCCTTCCCA
Source organism: Acidobacteriota bacterium (assembly GCA_027295745.1). Classification (GTDB taxonomy): domain Bacteria; phylum Acidobacteriota; class UBA6911; order RPQK01; family JADFOI01; genus JADFOI01. The sequence continues at coordinate 111 of JAPUKI010000325.1, read as the reverse complement.
GCCCCAGCAAAGTCTCGAGCCGTCCATTTAATCGTCTGCAGGGAGAGCCTTTCATTGTCCACATTGCCATCGGAGCGGGCGTTAGGTCCCCGCGGTCGCAGGCTCTCAAGG
>JAPUKI010000324.1 GCA_027295745.1 Acidobacteriota bacterium | reverse complement strand
TTCTCTCTGTGCCGCCCTTACAGGGCTATTATCAGGGTGTTCCAGACTCCAGGGGCTTGCGCCCCTGGCTATTTCCTGTCGCCCCGTTGGGGCTCAAGAGCACCGTGCCTTCCAGTCTCGAATTTCAACGTGGTCTGTGATCTGTTGACTCCTGCCTCCTGTCTCCTACCTCCTGTTTCCCGTCTCCTCCCCTCTACCGGTGCAGCGAGTAGGTGATTTTCAAGACGAGGGAGCGGTTCGATAGTCCCACAAGGGCACCATCTACAAAGCGGGTCTCGTTGTAAACGACAAAAAGATTGTCAATGGTGCGGAAGATGTAATTAAAGCGTACTTGAAGCGCTGCCAGGTCGCCCGAGCTGTTGTACTGGAGAAAGGCCGAGGTCAAGAGATTATTGCTAAAGGAAATACTGGAGCGCAGGCCAAACAGATGGGTGTTGAAAGCTCCCTCCAGCAGGTCGATGTCGTTGAACTGGTAACTTGGGCTGAAGTTAATATTCTGGTTGGGGCGAATTTCCCCAGACAGATTCAGCGACCGCTTGGTGCCATTGTAGAAGTCTCCCATGTTCACACCAGCGCCAGCACTGAGCCTTCTGCCATTGTAGGAGCTCACGCTCACTCCGGCCGTATTCCATTGATACAAATCCACAGGCAATTCCACACCAGGACTAATGGCAAAGTCTTTGAAAAGGCGTTCCAGACGGTTTTCAACGTTGAACTCCAGCTCATCGCCACTTTGAAATAAGAGAGCCAACCGCATTGAGGTGCTGCGTGTTCGCAGGACATTCTCGTCATTGTGAAAATAAACCAGGCTCGGGCTTATTATGACCTGACGGATGAGTTCCCCACCCGGCCGTGGCTTGAACAACACCCTGGTGCCGATCAGCCGGTCTCGGCGACGCACAAATCCGATTCCAGGCTCAAAGTCAGGGTCAATGTCGATGTAGTTCACCCCCGCTTCAAGAAGGTCGTCCCGCCATTCGGCCCCAAGCTGCCGGGCCCATTGCTGGGTGGCAGTTCCTGGGGCGAACGATTTCGCGAGCAGACCCGCAACGTTCAGGTACTCTTTGAAAACCAAACGCGTGTCCACACCGGTCACGCGTTTCCAGTCTCCCCCACCCTGCCGGTTGGTTACGATCGCGCCCACATAGGAACGACCCAAGATCTCTTTGCGGATTCGGGCCACCGCGAAGTTTTCGCCCGGCTGGAGTTCATCTTCACCCGTTTGCACGTTGAGGATTCCCAGGTTCAATCCACCCACTCTTCCAGTCAGCTTGCCGCCCCCCAGTATGGAAATCGGCTGTCCCCCCTCAGAAAGGCCGATGCGGCGGCTGTAAAATACTTCCAGGGGCGGCGGCCCAAAATGGAGCAGGGGTACTCTCATACGAAAGAAATCGGCACCCTCAATAAAGAACTGCCGCTTTTCTCGAAAGGAGAGACTGAAGCGAGTCAGGTTGACCCGCTGGGCATCGACCTCGACTTGCCCAAAGTCCGGATTGAGCGCCAGGTCAGCCGTCAAATTTGAGGTCAAGGCAAACTTCAGATCGTCGATTCCGACATCCCACAAGCCCCGCCTCCCGGTTGAGGGACCTGTCTCGAGCCTCTCCACACCGGCCAAAAGGTAAGGCCGTATACGCAGGCGCTCGACTAGCTTGATGTCGCTGAGCCCTTCCAGATGTCCAGCCTGGGAAACGTGATGGAACTGGAAGTTACGGTTCCAACCCGACCAGTAGGCAAGCTCGTTTTTCCTCTTGATCACCCGCTCAAAATTGATCCCCCAGATCTGTTCCCTGGCTCCCGAGAATCGGAGTATCTTGAAGGGAATGGACAGTTCAGCACTCCAGCCGTCCTCACTCATGAGGGCCTGGGCTGTCCACTGCTCGTCCCAGTTGCTGTTGATGTTGCCCGCTTCATCTTGAATGACGCCGTCAAATCTCGTCCCCTGTGGGTTGACGCGGAAGAGGAAGGCATTTTGATGATCGTGCAATGTATCCAGAAGGACGGCGAAGCTATCGTCACTCTCAAGCGTGTTGTCCCGCCGCAATTCGCTGGCGCGAATCTGAGCTGGGTCGCTGTCGAATAGTTCGACCCCGATATAAAGATTCGTCTCATCATAAAGGATGCGGACTCGGGTCGGCTCGCTCACCACCTCACCTTCCAGCGGCTCCTTCTGGTAGAACTGAAGAACACTCTGCGCTTCTTCCCAAGCGGCGTCATCCAGGCGACCATCGATCGAGGGAGCCTGATTGACCCGCTGAGCGCGAATGACAGGCCGGGTGTCACCCTGTCGGGTGTCATCCTGTGAAGCCGGGATCTGAGCGAAAACTTGGGGAGGAAAAAACAGAAGACACAGCAGAAGCAGGTTGACTCTCATGGAACAGCTCTTTCCTCTTGTGACGGGCGTTTTACATCTCTGTCATCGACATTCTACAATGGTTCTCACTTGGAGGAACCAGAACAATGCGCAAAATCCTATACATTTGTTTGATGAGTGGATGGTTGGCGGCGCTGGGCTGCGGTTACTTATCTGAAACTGGTGGGGGTGACACAGCAACCAGCCTGGAGCCTCGAGGTCCGGTCTCCATGGACAAGAACGACTATCCGGTCTTTCCGGATGCGGATGCGGGAGCAGACCCGGCCGTTTCTGCCGAGCAGGGAGGCAAGGGCTTCACCGGTGAGGGTTGGGAGACCAATACGGAGTTTGATTTCATTGGGGATCCTCGCGCGGTGAAGGGAGGATTGCTTCGAGAGACAATTTCCGACTTTCCCGGCAACTTGCGGATCGAAGGCCCTGAATCGAATACCTTTCTCAATTCAATAGTGGAGGGGATGGTCTACGAAACGCTATTGGGCCTGCATCCCACAACCATGGAATACATTCCCCTCCTGGCCACCCACTGGCAAATCTCCCCCGACAAAACGACCTATCGCTTCCGGATCAACCCCAATGCCCGCTGGGCCGATGGCCAGCCGGTCACGGCACAGGACGTCGTGGCCTCTTGGAATTTTATGATGGATGAGGGATTGCAAGCGCCGATGGCCCGTATCAGATGGAGCAAGTTTGAAGAACCCGTTGCCGAGAGCAAATATCTTGTTCGTGTCAAAAGCTCCAAAGTGAACTGGCGTAACTTCCTCTACTTTTCAGGCATGATAATCCTTCCCGCCCATGTTCTCAAAGATGTGGATGGGGAAACTTACGTCCTTGACTACAACTTCAAACTCCTTCCAGGGACTGGCCCGTACGAAGTCCTGGAGCAGGACATTAACAAGGGAAACTCCCTAATCATCCGTAAGCGCAAAGATTATTGGGCGGAGAAAGATCGTATCAATGTGGGCCTGAATAACTTTGATCAGATCAAGGAAATCGTGGTTCGAGACCGCAATCTGGAGTTTGAGATGTTCAAAAAGGGCGATCTCGACTACTACTTCGTCAACCGTGCCCAGATGTGGGTGGAGGATCTGGAATTCGACCGGATACAGCGGGGTTTGATTCAAAAGCGGAAGATCTTCAATCACTCGCCTCTTGGCATACAGGGTCTGGCATTCAATATGCGCAGAATACCCTTTGATGACATCCGAATCCGAAAGGCCCTCTTTCACCTGTTCAATCGGGAACAGTTGGTTGAAAAGCTCATGTACAACGAGTACGAGCTGCAGCACTCCTACTATTCCGGAGGCATCTATGAGAACCCCAATAATCCCAAGATCTCGTACGATCCGGAACTGGCGTTGAAAATACTGGCTGAAGCGGGTTGGAGAAATCGTGACGAAAGAGGGCGCCTGGTGAAACAGGGCCAACCATTAGAACTGGAACTTCTGTACCGCTCTCAAACTTCAGAAAGGATATTGACCGTTTACCAGGAAGACCTGCGTAAAGTTGGAATCAGTCTGAATCTGCGGTTGGTTACGCCGGAAACCGGTTTCAAGCTGGTGATGGAGAGACAATTTGATATGTTTTCGATGGCATGGACCGCATCTTCTTTCCCGGATCCGGAGACCTCATGGCATTCCTCATTGGCCGATGTGGACAACACCAATAACATTACAGGGGTAAAGAGTTCTAGACTCGATGAAATCACCGACGCCTATGACAGGATGTTCGAGCTGGAGGAACGCATCGGCGCCATTCAGGAAGTGGATGGCATCCTGGCCAATCTCTACCCCTACATGCTGGAATGGACGGCTCCTTATCATCGGATCGTCTTCTGGAACAAGTTCGGATACCCCTCGGGGCACCTCACCAGGACCGGGGATCAAAGAGGCATTCCCACGCTGTGGTGGATTGATCCGGAAAAATCACAGAGGCTGAATTCGGCGCAGGCTGATCCAAGCATTCAATTGGAAGTGGGCCAGACAGAGGATCGGTACTGGCTGGACTTCGACAAGGTGGAGGAGCAGGCGGAACCAACCGCAGGACTATGACCAGTTACTTCCTCCGCCGACTCCTGCTCATCATTCCCACCTTCCTGGGCATTACACTGGCTGTATTCCTGATTATGCACTTCGTCCCGGGCGGCCCCATAGAACGCCAGATCATGAGCTACCAGATGGCACTGGCTGAGGAAGGCGGGGCCGGCGGCGGAGCAATGAGGATGGGTACCGAAATGCCTGAAGGAGCGCTGGAAGAGATGAAGCGGTTCTACGGCTTCGACAAACCTATCCCTGTTCGATATGCCCAGTGGCTCTGGAACGTGGTACAGCTCGACCTGGGTCGATCCTACATCTACCAGGAGCCGGTCTGGGATGTCATCAGATCACGCTTTCCCGTCTCTATCTTCCTGGGCCTCACCGGTTTTTTGCTGAGCTACTTGGTGTGCGTGCCTCTGGGGGTGTTCAAGGCCATTCGACACGGATCGCGCTTCGATTTCACCAGCAGCTTCATTGTCTTTCTCGGCTACTCGATCCCCGGATGGGCGCTGGGAACCGCCTTACTGGTGGTGCTGGGAGGAGGCAGCTTCTGGGACCTCTTTCCTCTGGGCGGATTCCGACCCATCCAGTGGGAATTTCTTAATTTCGGACAGAAGATCGTGGCCCAGCTCCATCACATGTTCCTTCCCGTGGTCTGCTATATGATCGGCTCGTTTGCCACCCT
>JAPUKI010000323.1 GCA_027295745.1 Acidobacteriota bacterium | reverse complement strand
CAGGACAGGGCATTTCCGGAGCTTTGGTCACCGATGTGGGCGAACTGAGTGCCTCGGTCATCGAAAACCTGTCAGGATGTGACTGGTTGATTCTGGAATCCAATCATGACGAGCAGATGTTGAGAAGTGGTCCCTATCCCTGGAATGTCAAGCAGCGTGTAATGAGCCGAGTCGGGCATCTTTCCAATCAGGATCTCTCGGCCTTCCTCACCCACTGCTTCGACCGACGGGCTACCCACATCTTCCTGGCTCATCTCAGTCGCAATAATAATCACCCCAAAGTCGCCTTGGATCATGCTTCCAGCGCCCTTTCACAGCCCTTCCCTCTCTTTGCCAAATCCTGCCACCTACACTTGACTCACCAGAGCAAACCCTCCATAGTCTTGGACTTATGATCCCTCGATATACCTTGCCCGCGATGGGGCAGGTCTGGTCTGAGGAAAACAAGTTCCGGAAATGGCTTCAGGTTGAGATTGCTGTCTGCGAAGTTCTGGCCCAAATGGGAGAGATCCCTCAAAAAGAGCTGGCTGAGATCAAACAGAAAGCTGATTTCTCGGTCGAGCGAATCAGAGAAATCGAGGAAACTACCCGCCATGACATGATTGCCTTCACCACTGCTGTGGCTGAGAAGGTGGGTCCAGCCTCACGCTTTATCCATTTTGGATTGACTTCAGCCGATGTGGTGGACACGGCCCAGGCCCTGCAGATTCAAGAAGCTTCCGCCTTGATTGAGGAGGAAATGTTAGAGCTGCTGTCCACCTTAAGAGCCCAAGCTCTTCATTATAAGCATGTGCCTATGGTCGGTCGTACTCACGGCATCCAGGCAGAACCCATTACCTTTGGGCTCAAGCTGGCGGTGTGGCATTCCGAGATGGAACGAAACCTGCAACGCTTCCGGCGGGCCCGAGAAAACCTGGAAGTTGGGAAAATAAGTGGTCCTGTAGGCTCATTCTCCCATCTTCCTCCCCAAGTGGAAGAAAAGGTGTGTGAGAAGCTGGGTCTTGACTTCGCCCGCGTTTCAACACAGACCTTACAACGAGACCGCCACGCCGAATATATGTGCACTCTAGCGATCCTGGGTTCCACCTATGACAAGATGGCCACTGAAATCCGCCATCTCATGAGAACTGAAGTCCGAGAGGTCAGCGAACCGTTTCTTCCTGGACAAAAGGGTAGTTCGGCCATGCCTCACAAGCGGAATCCCATTACCTGCGAACAAATCAGTGGTTTGTCTCGTTTGCTTCGCAGCAACGCCCTGGCCTCCCTTGAGAATATTCCTTTGTGGCACGAGCGAGATATTTCAAACTCATCTGTAGAAAGGGTCATTCTTCCCGACAGTACCATCCTGGCCCACTACCTCAGCATCCAGCTCAGGAATGTCATCCACAATCTGGGAGTTGACGAAGCCAGGATGGAGACCAACCTCCAGCTCACAAAGGGTCTGATCTTCTCTGGAACACTACTGCTTGAGCTGATCCGAAAAGGCGTCTTGCGGGAACGTGCCTACGAATGGGTCCAGCGAAACGCCATGCGCGTCTGGGACGAAAATGCCGACTTCGAAACTTTGGTCTTGAGCGACCCAGATATTAAAACTCACCTCAGTCAAACAGAAGTGCAGCAAGTCTTTAACATTGAAAACACACTTAAATACATTGACACGGTCTTCGAGCGTGTCTTTGATTCGTGATGAGCCTCAACCCTAAAGGCGCTGGAGACTGGGTGCCCGCAGATGTCGTGGAAAGAGGAGTACCATGAAGACAGTCATCGACTACATTGAAAACAACCATAACCGGTACCTGGAGGAACTGAAGGAATTTCTGAGAATTCCCAGTGTCAGTACTGATCCAACCAAAGATCAGGACGTCAGGAAGGCTGCAGAATTCGTAAAGGGTCAGCTGACGGCAGCGGGCATGGCGAAAGTCGAGATTTTCTCCACCGAGGGCTATCCCATTGTCTATGCTGAGCGGGTCATGGAGGAAGCGAAACCAACCGTTTTGATCTACGGGCATTACGATGTCCAGCCGGTCGACCCAATTGAGCTTTGGGAAACGGCTCCCTTTGAACCCGCCATTCGCAAGGGGGAGCTCTATGCCCGGGGAGCAGCAGACGACAAGGGTCAGATTTTCATCCACTTCAAGAGTGCTGAAGCATTCATGAACACTCGTCAAGAACTTCCCGTGAATATCAAGTTCCTCATTGAAGGTGAAGAGGAAATCGGCAGTCCCCATTTAGATCAGTTCATTGAGGAGCACCAAGATCTACTCAGGTCTGATGTCGGTATGATCTCCGACACCACGATGTTTGCTCGTGGGGTTCCTTCACTCTGTTACGGGCTTCGAGGGCTGGTTTTTTTCCAACTTGATGTGCAGGGAGCCAATACCGACCTCCACTCGGGATCTTTTGGAGGAACAGTTGTGAACCCCGGATTTGAGCTCTCGAAGATCTTAGCGGCAATGAAGGATGGAAACGGCCGGGTCATGATCCCTCACTTTTATGATAACGTGCGCGAAGTAACAGAAAGAGAGCGCCAGGAGTATGCTCGCTTGCCTTTTGACGAGGCGAACTTCAAGCAAGCGTTTGGCCTAAAGCAGCTGTCGGGCGAAGACGGCTACACGCCTCTGGAGCGACTCTGGGTGCGACCCACCTTTGAAATCAATGGCCTGGAGAGCGGCTTTACCGGGGAAGGGGCAAAGACGGTCTTACCCGCCAAAGCCATGGCAAAGGTGAGCATGCGGCTCGTTCCCGATCAAGACCCGGACACCATCGCAGATCTGTTTGAAAACTACGTGCGTTTACTGGCGCCCCCATCGGTGCACCTGAAAGTGACCCGCATGCACGGAGGAAAGCCCTGGGTTGCATCGCTGGATCATCCCGCTTTGGTGGCAGCTGCAGAAGCTCTCAAAAAAGCTTTTGGCAAGGAGCCGGTCTTTCAGCGCGAGGGGGGTTCTATTCCGGTGGTGGCGACCTTTGCTGAACGACTCAACATCCCCACCGTTCTCATGGGAATCGGTCTACCGGATGAGAACGCCCACGCACCGAACGAGAAGCTGGACCTGGATAATTTCTACGGTGGAGTCAGGAGCTCCGCCTATTTTCTCGATGAACTATCCCGTGCCGACCTCTAGCCCGCATTTCTCACACCCGATCGTAGCGAGGCGGTGGAGATCGCTGTGGATACAAGGCGCGTGACCCGCAAGCGGGTGCCCCAGGTCCCCGCAAACGTACTCTTGAGTACGTTGAGGAGGCCGAGGGGTACCCGCATGCGGGTCGCGCAACGCGGTAGGCGCAGCCAAATCCGCCGCCTCAGTAGATTGGGTGTGAGAAGTGCGGGCTATAGCTGAGGGCTAGTCCAGATATTTGCTCGAGAGTTCAAAGGCTACCAGGGAAACCACCAGAGCAGAGACGATCAGGAGTGCGAGCTCGCTGAAAGAGCCCCGGTAGAGCCTCATGGCCAGTACGCCGACGAAGCCCAGCACATAGCTGAGCCGAATCCCCCACAGTCGAATTTCTGAACCGTGTGGGTACTTCATCATGAAAAGGATGAATCCCCCGGTCGCCATGGTGAAAAAGAAAAGCGAAACAAGATCCAGCATGAAAGTGATCCCCCACAGCAGAACACAGTGCTAGCCCGCATTTTGCATAATGCGGGCAAACAACCTGCCCATTTACTCCACCCGATGTTGGCGGAATATCACACCGGCTTCCTTGAACAGCTTAAAAGAGGTTTCGTTCAGTGGGTAATCCAGGTTGTAGACGACTTCTAGAATGCCCGCATTGATGATCATCTTGGTGCAGGTCAGACAAGGAGCAAAAGTCGTGTACAACACTCCTCCCTTGACACTCATTCCATGGTAGGCAGCCTGGGTGATCGCGTTTTCTTCACCATGCGAACAGAGACATTCATCCAGGAGTGTGCCGCTGTCGGCGAGGTTATTACAGCGCGGGCAACCGCCTTCATAGCAATTCTTTGTTCCCCGTGGAGTTCCGTTATAGCCAGTGGAAATCACCCTTTTATCTCGAACAATTATAGCAGCGACTTTTCGCTTTACACAATTACTTCGCAGCGATGCGACCTTGGCCAATTTCATGAAATACTCATCCCAATCGGGACGGGCGAGATTGCCCATCAGGCGCTGTAACAGATCAGAAATCTGCCGGGTGAGCTCCGGCAGGGAACCATTGTTGGCAATCTTAAACTCAGCCATCGCTTCACACGCCGTAAGTTGTTGTCCTTGCGAATCCTGACTGGCTGCTTCCCGTTTCTCCAGATCTAAAAACTCTTCAAGTGTTGCCGGGTCACTCTCTCTTTCCCGTTCGCAAATCCTAGCGAAACGCACTTCGGGATCGGCTTGAATCAAGAGAAGGGAGAACTCGGGACGAGTCTGGAATGCTTTCACTTCATCCGGATGCCGAAACGAGTCAATAACATAATTCTTGTCCTCCTCGATTCCGTCGAGAATCCGATCGGCCAGAACCCCGTTTCCGTTCTCGCGACGCAATGCTGTCCCCACCTCAATCAATCTCTCGCGTGTGATCCCCAATCCTCTTTTACGGACTTCTTCGCGAATGACGTCAGAGAGGGAGCAAGGATAAAACCCCTTGT
>JAPUKI010000322.1 GCA_027295745.1 Acidobacteriota bacterium | reverse complement strand
ATGGAATGAGTGGTGTGGTCCTTGCGGGTGCGGCGTTTGCGGCGGTAGGAGCCGTTTTGTCCCTGCTGCGGGGCCGGAGTCCATCGACGCAGCCTCAAGACGTCGGTTGATCTTGATTAAGGCCTGTAGGGGCGCACGGCTGCGCGCCCACAAACCCTGTTTTATCAACGGCTTCTAGGGCGCACGGCCGTGCGCCCCTACGCAATCAACCCATAGGGACTGAAATCTCTTTAACTCCGGTCTAGCTCTTTTTCTGCAAGCAGCTTTTTCAGGGTAATCAAACAATAGAGAGCCATCGCCAGGGCCAGCAGGGCGATACCCCCGACGCTCATTTGCAGGGGACCGGCCGTAAAGATAGGTTCCTGCTCCACTCTCACCGTGGGATGAGGGTTGCTGACACCCGGACCTCGCGGTTCGTTCCACCACACTACGCTTCCATCGGTGTACTTTTGCCAGGAAACAAAGGGATAGGTCCCCGGCTTATCCGGGACATTCACCCTCATGAAGATCATCTGGAAAGTCCTGGGCGGCGCTCCCTTCTCCGTGGCCGTCCAGTACACCTTCTTGACTCGGTCTTCTGCGTCCAGCTCCACGTGGAGTTGCCAGTCGGGTATGTCCTCAAAGGTGATCTCTCCCCCGTTTGCAAGCCACTCCTGGTCCACCTCAAAACCCAACTCGATCACCGGAATGTCTTTTTCAACCGGTGCCCGGATGTAGAAAGACTCGTGTCGGGCCCCGGCCTGAGTCGTCTGCGGAAAGAGAGCCACGTGGGCAAGAAGCGATGTCGGGAAAACGGTACAAATCGCCGCTGCCAACAGAATGAAAAACAGATCTGTTCGCTGAGATAAATGTCGAACCATGATGTCACCCCCAAGTTTTATGGGAAGAGTTTTTCGATCAATAAGCGAGCTGCGCTTGTCAGCCTCCTGCCTGCTTGAGATTTCTGTCCAGGAATGCAATCGTCTTTTCCCAGGCATCTGCGGTCTTTTCAGCATCATGTCCTGGGTTGGAGGGGTTGGCAAAAGCATGGGGAACCCCTTCGTAGATGTAAATCTCATTTTCGATTCCCAATTGATTCAAGGCTGCTTCAAACTGGTGAACGGAATCGAGCGAAATGACCGCATCCTGGTCGGCAAAAATCCCCAGTACGGGCCATTTTATGGCGGAGAGCCGTTCTGCATTGGTTTCCAGATTTCCATAGTAGATGACGGTTGCCGCCAGGCTCTCATTGAGTGAGAGCTGCAGCGACATTCCTCCCCCGAAGCACCAGCCGATGGAAGCAATGGCGTCTTCGAGCACAAAGTCGCTTTCCTTCAAAAAAGACGCGGCACTTTTCATATGCTCTACTGCTTCAGGCACATTCTCTCTGACCTGAGTAGCATATTGTCCTGCTTCCTGAGGTGTCGAGGCCACGTTTCCGCCGTATAAATCAACCGCCAAAACCACATATCCTTCCCCACCAAGGTCCCGTGCCATCTCCTGAATGTTCTCGTTCAATCCCCACCATTCATGGATCATGACCGCGGCTGGAAATGGGCCCTCCTGGCTGGGCCTGACCAAATATCCTCGGTGTCCGTCGCCAAAATTCACCCACTCGGATTGCACGTTCCCCTCCTCGGTTGTCTGCGAGACCTCATCTCCTGGTTCTTCAGTGGATTCCAAATTGGAAGGACCTCCGCATGAAGAAATCATGACTATCAGGACCAGAGAAAATAGGTGTTTCATTTTAGGCTCCTTTTGTTTGTGCCAAACGATGTTCGGTGATTTTTCCCAGATCTTAGATGGGAAACGGGTTAAAGACAAGAAAAAACAGTCAGTGGGGTCGGACCACTCGGAGGCCGAAGCGAAGTCAGAGCTGTGGGAGAGTCAGTTTAACGGCTCTCGGAGTGCTCAATCCTGAGTGCGTTCCAGTTGCCGGAGTATCGGGTGATCGGGGTCAGCATAGGCTAGATGCTTACGAAGATCTTCCTCGATCTCTCGAGCTTCTTTGTTTCGGCCCGTTTCTCGGTAGAGACTCGCTAACGCTGCCCGGATTCTTAACCAAAGGGCCAGGAGTTCGGGGACAGGCCCACAATGCATAGGCTAAACCCCTGCGGATACAATCTTTTTTCTCGGGCTGGCACCGAATGAGTTTCGGCAAAGAGGTGATGAGGACAGAAGTGTTTTCAGGGAGGAGTCTTCGGTGGGAGCTACTTTAGGGCATTCGGCACCTGAGGTGCCTCCCACATTACCGGAAGTGCCTGCTCAGGAGCAGATTTCCTCGATTAGAGTCCGAAAAGCTTCATCCTCGAGGGCCTCGGACCAGGAAATTTCTTCATCCGGGCGGGTGAAGGTCAGCCACTGCACATACATGCCGGGGGGATCAGACCAAAGTAGAAATTTTTCCGACTGGAGACAGTGTCCTCTCCGCTTGGCCTCCTGGGCAGCCAGGTTCCGGGAAGGGAAGCGCAACAACTGCCAGCGGTCGCGTCCGATCATTAAGGAAAACCCCACTTCGGCCCGGGCGGTCAGCTCAGAGCTGAGAAGATATCGGCTCTGGCGGACCCGGTGACCCGCCGCCTCCAAGTGCTCAACG
>JAPUKI010000321.1 GCA_027295745.1 Acidobacteriota bacterium | reverse complement strand
ATCTGCCCATTCACTTCCAGCGTCCAACGTTCCTGGCTGCGACTCAATACGCGCACCCGTAGAACCTGCTCCCCGTCGGGCCTTTGGATCTTGATTTTAAAAAGAGATCCAGAATCGGAACTCTCTTGCTCTTCCAGTTCGATGTGATAAGTTCTATTGCCGTGTCTGGCCTCGATTTTCACCCTGACTACTGATTCGGCTTGGAACGATCGAAGCTTCGCTCTCCTCTTGCTCCGAACTGCTCGATGTTCTGCTTCAGTAGAACTCCTGGATCCAGCACCAGACCATCCTTGATGACCAGGTGAATTTCTTGGGTATGAGTAATATCCTCCAAAGGATTGGCGTCAAGGATGACCAGGTCTGCGTATTTGCCGGGCTCGAGGGTGCCGAGGTCGCGTTGCTTGTTCAAGACCCTGGCGTTGTTTAGGGTCGCTGCCTGGAGAGCTTCCATGGGAGAAATCCCCGCTTGCACAAACAGCTCCATTTCCTGATGCACGCTCCAACCCGGGAGGGCTGCACCCGGAGAATCGGTTCCCGCTATCAGGAGCCCACCTGCCTTTTGAAATTTGCCGGTAATCTCTTTCATCATGTCTAGCGTCTTTCTCCAATTTTCGCGGTCGGCAGACCCAAAGGGTCCAAACCGAGGCGGCTCGTCTTCTGGGATGTACTGGAGAGCAGGATCCGTTTCGAGCTCTGGAGTATTGCGCAGGACAAAATTCCGCTCAAAGTTCACCAGGGTAGGTGCAAAGTAAACATTATTTTCAACCATCAGCTGGATGAGACTGTCCACTTTGCTGGAATCGACTTCGGTATACATTCGACCGTACCAAAAACGGAATATGTGGTCCCGGCTCTCCGGGTCATAGTCAGCAGGAACAGTGACGTCTTTCCCCATGGAGTCTTCCAAAACTCCTAGAGCATGTTCGATCCCGTCAAGCCCTGCCTCTACGGCCAGACGTGCGCCGGGAGCACGACCGCCCCGCTTTGGACCTGTGTGCCCGTAGACGATCAAGCCGTTGGCGTGGGCAACCTCAACAATCTCGCGAAGCTCGTCGGAGGTGTATCCGGTCACCTTGATTCCGTCAACTCCTGCTTCGACCAGCATGGTGGCCATTTCCCGGGCGCTGTCCAGATTCATCGCCCGCACCGATCCGGGATTGATGGGCACTCCTGAGATAAACAATCTGGGTGCCAGGATATTGCCCACTGCAATCTCCTGCCGCAGGGTCATGAGTCTTTCAATTGAACCTCCCAGATCCCGAACCGTTGTGACTCCGTTTGCCAGGTAGAGTCGGTGGAGCCAGGGCATGTCATAGTGGACGTGAGAATCGATCAAACCAGGGATAATGTATTTACCGTCGGCTTGAATGACACGTGAGCCCGCCGGGATGTTGAATTCCCCCTGTTTGCCGATTTGCTGGATGCGGCCGTTTTCAATAAGGATCGCGGCATTTGCAACAGGTGGTGCTCCTGTCCCGTCAATGAGGGTCCCTCCCTCAACCACCACAACCGAGGGTGTGGCCCTGGCCGAAAGGTTCCCGGCCGTCTGACCGAAGCCGGGTGAGAACAAGAAGACGGCTAACAGGCATGAACAAATGAATGGTGCGTACTTTGCTTCATCAGGCATTTCTCGACTCCTCCATAGACCCCGGAACGCTGACAACTGACAGCTGACAACTGACATAAGAAAAAACACGGCAGTTAGAAGCCGAAGAGTCAGGCTTGAAACTTGAAACTTTGAACTTGGAACGCGCGCGAAGCGCGTTAGCCTCCTACCTTCTCTCTCCAGTAGACAAGCAGGTCGACCCTCTGATATTTCGCCTTCGGTCCGGCAACCATTTCATTCAACCTGAAGGTACGTATGGTTCAAGAGTATACCGATCCTTACGATCTTGTTGTAGTGGGGGCGGGTGTGGCTGGAATCATCGTAGCCGCAAAGATCGCCCAACAGGGAGTGAATCCCAAAACGGGTGGACCCTTGAGAATGGCTTTGCTGGAAAGGGGACCCTATCTGAGAGGGGAAGCCCGGCCCGGATATGGTCATCCACTGCGCCGGTGGATGTTTACCAATATTACGACTGAGTTTCGAACCGGCGGGCGCTACACCATGGGTGTCTTTCCTGAAGGACCTAATGGTCCCAATACCTTTGCCATTTCAGCGGGATCTCTGGTGGGAGGTGGCTCGCTTCACTATACGGCTCAGACCCGGGATCCCCAATCCGTCGACTACCTTGCCTGGCAGCGAGAAACGGGAGTCGACTGGACCCAAGGCAACATGGCATCGGCCGCCGAGGAGATCGTGCGCACTTTTAACATCCATCCTCGCCCCGATGAATTGCTTCCCAAATTCGATCTGGATTTCCGTGAAGCCGGCACAGCTCTGGGATTTGAGGTTAGTCCCACCACAGTCTCCAAGAGAAATTGTCTCTATAGCGGGTATTGCGACGGCCAGAATATGTGCAAATACGATGCGCGCGCCGGCAGCTTCGTGACCTATCTTCCCATAGCTGAGAAAAACGGTGTCCAGTTTGTTCCCGACTCTGAGGTTCAAAGGATCATCATCGAAAAAGGACAAGCCACCGGTGTCACCTTCATACAAAATGGGATTGAATATCTGACTAAGGCGAACAAGGTGATTTTCTCCTGCGGTATCCTTGGCAGCCCGGTTTTGCTCATGCGCTCCGGCTACGGATCTCGCCAGGAATTGGGAAACAGTTTACTCGTGGAAAATGGGAATGTGGTTCAAAACATCGATGGTCGGGCGGGGCCGTTCAATGTCCGGGCAGTGTTTGATACTCCCATGAGCGATGGGGCATTCCACGATGGCGGATTTCATCTCTTTCACGACACCCAACCAGACAAAGTCCATGACCGAATTCAACTCCGTTCCTATCATCCCACCCTTGGAAAACCCCACCAGGTCGCATTGAATGCACTTGCTCCCGGATTTGGTCGAGAGCACAAGGATTTCATGCGCCAGATTTGTAATCCCTCCCTCCCCTCCATCCACCGGGATGAACTCCTGAAACAGGGGCGGGTGACAGTGGTGGTAGTGCATTCCAGCCAGATGCTAGGCCACACCAATATGCGGGCGGAGATGTTTTACGATATTGGCCATTCCAGTCTGAGGAGTCTGTTTCTTGAAGGCAGTAAAATGGCAGAGGAGGTTCTTCGCTCCATGAAGGCCCGAGAGGTGATACCTGACCCACGCCCGGTGGGCAGGGTGGGTTTCCTGGCCTGGGCCGGGTCCTGCTGGGCGGGAACCGATCCCCGCAATTCAGTGGTCAATCAATTCGGCGAATCCCACGACGTGGCGAATCTTTTTGTCTGTGATGCCAGCATTCTCCCGCGCTGTGCCAGCCAGGGCTCCGCCGGGCCGACAGCCACAGTGGCCGCCTTTATCGCCGAGAGAATCACTCAACGACATTTTTCCACTTCCGGAGGTTGATTCACGGCGGTGCTGGGCGGGGACAGGTGCTGGGACAGGTGCTGGGGACAGTCAACAACACTTCCCTGACGAAGCGCCAGGCATCGATGGTTCCATCCCTGGCCATTTTTCATTTGTAGAGGATGTTCAATCGAGCTGCTGCCGCTCGCAAATTCCTGTCGGCTGGCCATAGTAGTGCTTTCGTCAACAAAGCAGATGCCAGTAGATGAACGTCAACCAGTCCGATTCCAACACCGATCAGTTTCTGGTGCTCGATAAACTCCAGGATCTCATCAGTTTCGGCTGTGATTGCGCCCGGGAGGGCTTTGAGTAAAGAAATGATTTCCTTGCGGTTCTTGAGACCTCCACAAGCCAATTCACCCAAGATAAACGGATGGCACAGGACCTGTTCATCCACCAGGAGTTCCTGCAGGTGAGGGTCACCTTTCCGGAAATGGGAAACCCATAGCGACGTGTCCACCAGGACCATTCTCACTGGCTTTTAGCCCGCATATCTCACACACAATCTACTGCGGCGGCGGCTAATGCCGCGTCTACTGCGTTGCGCTCGGTCGGCCTCCTCAACGTACTACAGAGAGTACGTTTGCGGGGGCCTCCCGTCGCGCGCCTTGTATCCACAACCATCTCCACCGCCTCGCGACGATCAAGTGTGAGCAATGCGAGCTGGCCTTCTCCTGCGAACGGAGTGAAGCGACTTTTCGGTCCCTGCCAGTTCAGCAAGTCTCCTGGCACTCTCTCGGGCAATC
>JAPUKI010000320.1 GCA_027295745.1 Acidobacteriota bacterium | reverse complement strand
TTCCTGCCGGGAGAAGACAGCTTTCTTGCGAAAAGTCTCCTGCGCTTCCTTCTCACCTTGGTGCTGTTGATTGTTCCCACCTCTTTGATGGGAGGTACCTTTCCCGTTATCTGCAAGTTCTTTCTGCTGGGAGCAAAGCACCGGGGTGCTTGGGCGGGACGTCTCTATTCCCTCAATACATTCGGCGGTATATTCGGGGTGATTTGCGGCGGGCTGTTTTTTCCCATTTGGTTCGGGATTGGTTCCAGCCTGTTGATGGCTGGTTTGCTGAATATCCTTATAGGTGTCCTCTCGATCGGTGCCAGCCGGAGAATTGAGCAGGAAACTGGCCAACAGCAGAAACTCGAAGAGATACCGGCAATAACGCCTTCAAAGTATCTCAGGCTCTTGTCTGCAGCGCTTCTGCTTTCCGGCATGACCGCCCTCTCCTACGAAATACTCTGGGTTCGCATGCTGGGCGTCATTCTCGGTAGTTCCATCTACGCCTTCACTCTGATCCTGGCCATCTACTTGACCGGCATAGCGCTTGGAAGTCGTTTATATGCCCATTACTTTGGGCGAGGTCGTGTCAGCGTCTTCCTGTTTGCCATTTTGGAATTGTCCATCGGATCTCTGGCCCTCTTAACCTTTCCACTGGTCAACGAGCTCCCTTACTGGACTGCCCGCTATATCAACCCTCTTAATTTCTCTTTTCTGGCAACCCAGTTCCTTCACTCGGGTGTCATCGGCGCCCTGATTTTAACGGCAGCCGTGATGATGGGAGCCACGATCCCCTGTGCCATTCAAATCATTACCTCCGACGAGCGGAATCTTGGCTACAGACTCGGGGTTCTCTACAGTATGAACACCGTGGGCGCCATCATCGGTGCTTTCCTGACCGGATTTTTCCTGATCCCATGGGTAGGAATCAACTCGAGCTTTCTCCTCATGGCAGTCATCAACGTGGGGATAGGTCTGGCCGTGGTGTTGGCTGGAGATTCGAGTCTGAGGCAGCGCATTTTATATGGCGCCTGTGGAGTGGGCTTTTCTGTTTTTCTACTTGTGATTCCCTCTGTGACCGAACGGAGTCTGAGCGTCGGCGTTTTCCTGGTTCCTGACCGATACAGTGGGCGACTCTACAATCGAGAAGTTTTCGACCATCTTTGGGATCGTGATCGGATCCTGTTTTATCGAGACGGCCTTGCCGCGACAGTGACTGTTGTGGAGGGTCCTGCACACCGCTACCTGATCGTTAATGGGAAAACGGATGGTTCCAACGAGCTTTTCGACATGTCGACTCAGACCATGCTTGCCTATACTCCCTTGATGCTCCATGAAAGCCCCCAGGAAGTGCTGGTCATCGGTCTTGGAACTGGCGTGACCGCTAGTTCTGCCCTGGACTTTCCCGTCAAAGCGGTGACACAGGTTGAAATTGAAGCAGCGGTCCTGGCGGCTGCCCATTACTTTGAAGCCGAGAACCGGAGTGTCTTAGAGGACCCGAAGCTCAACCTGGTCATTGAAGACGGCAGGAACTATCTCTTGTCGCACCGGAAGAAATTCGATGTGATCATCTCGGAGCCGTCTAATCCCTGGATGGCGGGTGTGGCAAGCCTTTATTCGCAGGAGCACTTCACGGTGATGAGAGACCGGTTGAACGCCGGAGGCATCGCCTGTCAGTGGTTCCAGATTTACTCCATGCGGCCGGAAGACGTCCGAATGGTGGTTCGAACCTTCCACTCCGTTTTTCCTGAGATCCACATCTTTCAGACTTCTCCTGGTGACATTCTTCTGCTGGGCTCGAAGGATCAAATATCCATTGACCCGGATCGGATCGTTGCCTTGTTCGATGACCATCCGCACATGGGTGAGCGGCTTCAGGAGATTCAGCTGCCCAACCCCTTGGTTTTTCTCGAGTGGGCTTACCGCCTGGACAGGGAGGGTGTAAGCGTTTTCTTGGGAGAGGGACGGGTGATTCACACCGACGATCGACCTTTTCTTGAGCTTTCAGCGCCCAGAACCCTCCATGAATCGTACTTCCGTGGGATTCTCCAGGAATTCCTTCCCTTGACACCTCCCTCGCTGGTGGAGGATTACTTTGTCGATCCAGAAGCCTTAGGGAGACATTATCTGGACAGCGCGCTGGTCTCCCGATTCCATAAGGATTCCGCCAGGGAGAGTTTCTATTTCAAAAAGGCAGTCGTGACGGCCCCTGAAGACCCGGGAGTTCAGTTGGAACTGGTGGCCAGGGACTTCGGAGAAAATCGAGTGGATGCTGCAATTCAAAGAGCTGAAGCTCTCCTGAAGGCCTATCCGCAACATCGAGAAGCCGCCTTCTATCTGGCCAGACTCCACTTCGTACAGGGAAGCTGGGAAAAAATGCCGGAGCTGCTGGGGCAACTCCTGGACGGATCAGATACGGCAGCCGTGTGGAGTCGGTTGCGTGTGGCCGAGTCACAAATTCAACCCCAAGCGCAACTGCAATGGTTGGAGAATGCCTATCAGATTGGTCCTGAATCCTTGGAGGTTCTTTTTGCCCTGGCCAACTACTATCGAATGCAGGGAGATCGGTTCCTGGAGGCCGAGTACTTGGCACGCCACCTGCAGATTGAGCCAACCCAAAACACGGCTAATGTACGCCTGGGAGAATTGGC
>JAPUKI010000032.1 GCA_027295745.1 Acidobacteriota bacterium | reverse complement strand
CCCACCGGCAACAACGAAATGCGGTATTCTCCAAGGTCCGAGCTGACCGTGGAACGAGAAAAACCGGTGTGGATATTCACCGCTGTGATGTCGGCACCGGGAATGACCGCACCGGCACTGTCTATAACCTGGCCTTCCAGGAGGGCTGTAGTCCTCTGTGCCAGAGTTGGAAGGGAGCCGACGATGAGCAGGACAACGACTCCTGGGAGAATTCTAACTATTGCCCTCTTCATCACTGATGGTCTTGCCACTGATCCTCTGGTCTTCCTAAAAGTACACAGGATGCACAAGCCCGAGGACTTTAGCGTTTATCCTGTTCCGTCCTGTTTGATCTAAAACGATACACTAGCCTTGATCCGAGTTCCGCGTGAAGGCTGGGACTCGATCAGGAGTTCCCCACCCACAAGGTGCACTCGTTCCCGCATACTAATTAGACCCAATCCGAAGGTTTCCCTGTGGCCCTCGGGATCGAAACCCACACCGGAGTCACAAACATGCAGCTGGATCTCATCAGGACGTCCAGTGAGGTTCACCTGGGCCTCCTGTGTCCCACTATGTTTCACCATATTCCCCAGTGATTCCTGAAGGACTCGATAAAGACAAATGGAGACACCCGGTGGAATCGACTTGGGAATATCCGAGTGACTGAAGTCGATCTGAATACCCGAGGCTTTCGAAACCTCATTGCACAAGCTCCGGGATGCTGCCACAAGACCCAGATGGGTCAGCTGAGCAGGGTGCAGTTGGCGTGACAGAGTCTGCACCTGGGATGACAGTTTCCTGGCCTGCAGTGCTAGTTTGTGCAGTCCCTCAGTCGGCTGAGCCGGGGACTCGGGTGCCCTTTGAATAAGCTCCTCGAGCTCAATCGACATCAGCGCCAGATCCTGGCCCAACTGGTCATGGAGCTCCAGTGATATGCGTCGGCGCTCCGTCTCTTGTGCTTGGATCAGATGCTTGCTCAAGCTGAGCAACTCCTTCTGTGTCTTTTCAAGCTTCTCCTGCGCTTCCCTGCGCTCGTTGATATCCAGATCCACTCCAACCATTCGCAGTGGTTTTCCATCAGCAGACCAGGAGACCACTTGACCGCGATCCAGGTTCCAGCGATAGTTCCCTGACTTGGTTCGTAATCTATTCTCGCATTGGTAAACTTCGGTTTCGCCCCTAAAATGTGCCTCCACCTGTTCCATTACTCGAGAGAGATCATCCGGGTGAACTATTTGCTCCCAAAATGACACGTGAGGGTCAACTTCTTCGGGTTGATAGCCAAGGGATTCACACCACTTGTCACTAAAGTAGACTGCTCCAGTCACCACATTCCAGTCCCATAGTCCGCCCGGTATCCCATCCAGAGCAGAGCTGAGCCGATCCTGAGTGATTTTCATTTTCGTCTCCGCTTCCCTGCGCTCTGTGACGTCACGGATAGTGGCGCAGCCAACTCTTCCTTTTTCGAGTTCCATGAAGCTGAGACTGATTTCGACGGGAAACTCGCTTCCATCCTTCCGCCGCCCATACAAATCCAAATCGCTGCCCATGGGGCGCACCCGCGGATCGTTGAAAAACCCTGTTTGGTGCTGTCGATGTTGATTCCGGAAACGCTCGGGAAGAAGCAGTTCCAGAGGCTGGCCAATCAGCTCACCCTGATCGTATCCAAATATCTCTTCTGTCTGTTGGTTCACCAAATCGATGGTTCCGTCCCGCGTCACGTACACAATTGAGTCAGGAGCCCTCTCAATCATCGTCTCTAACCGCTTTTCGCTGTCAAGCAGCTGCTGGGTCCTTTTCTGAACCCGTTGCTCCAACTCTCCGTATGCCTCCTGCAAAGCTATCTCGGCCCGCTTACGGGCAGTGACTTCAAGAACGACTGCGCCAACACCCCGTACCTCTCCATTTGTGTCATTGATGGGGAAAAACCTATCCACAAACCAAAAAACCTCATCAGGGCTCTTTGGCAAGCTCGTGCTGAACTCAAAGGGGGAACTCGATTCTCCTGTTTCCATTACTTGACGTAAGCGAGGGCCAATGTCCGCTGCAGCGGCGGGTAGGACCTCTGCAAGTGGCCTTCCAAGATGATCTTCCACCGACAACCCGTTAATCTCAGCAAGGCGGTTATTTACTTTCACGTATCGAAATTCCGGTCCTTCCATGATTGCAATGCCGGCTGGCATATTTGAGAAAATAGTCTCTAAGTACTCCTGAGTTCTTGTCAGCTCTTTCTCGGTTTCCGATGGTTGTTGCTTGCTAGAGAGATTTCTATTTTTCACGCCCACCTTCCCTTTACACCCAAAACTTTGCATCCAGCCATAGAGCAAGAGTTTTCGTAGATATTAGAGAGTCAAGAGGTTAAAGGCAATCTTAACGACAAGGATGGTATGGAATGTGCCGGAGTTCTTCTACCAGTCCCCCTCCGGAAGGCTATGTCAATTTTTTTTCTGAAAACTGTCAACTTTGACAGTTGAAAGGCCTATATAACCGTACTGTAATATGTTTCTAATGCATCGAAGATGCGGTTTCGTGAGTAATTTATCAGGCTCTTCCCTCGAGCTGGAAACCGCATCTTCCTCCCCTTCAAACAGAGGACAGAAGTAGGTAATGCCTAAAAAAAGCGTACTAGCCAAGTCTGTCGTCAGCGGCCCACTGTACGTCGTTTATTGGACTGACTAAGGACTTCCCCACCCATGGTCTGGAGACTCAACCGGATTTGGGAAACTTCTTAAACATTTTTTTGATGGCCTTCTCGGCCTTCTTCGGTACCTCTTTGGCCTCAGAAAAGGTGTCTGTGGCAGAACCTCTCCAGGCCAACTTGTTGGTTGCACCATCTACGATATCGATGGTCAGTGTCCCTTTCCTCTGAAGCCGGTA
>JAPUKI010000319.1 GCA_027295745.1 Acidobacteriota bacterium | reverse complement strand
TGAATTCATTCCTGGACATGCGACTCAGAGCTGATCTGGGTTCTCCCTGACTACCGGTGGCCAGGACAATCAGTTCATCAGCTGAGAATTCTTTGACCTCCCGTGGAGAGATCAGGAGATCTTCGGGGAAGTGGAGATAGTCGAGCTGGGTGGCTATTTTGATGTTGGTAATCATGCTGCGGCCCACCGGCACGACCTTCCGTCCGGACTCCAGGGCCAGGTCCAGGATGACTTGAATGCGATGAATGCTGCTGGCAAAGCAAGCCACAATGATTTTCTTCTGTGCCGTTTGAAACAGATTGCGCAGCGCCTCATACATGGTGGACTCAGAAGCAGCCTGGCCTGAGGTCCGGCTATTGGTACTGTCGGAGAACAAGGCCAGGACACCTTTCTGTGCGTACTCTGAGAGACGATCCAGGTCGCTTATCTTGCCATCAATCGGCTTTTGATCGAACTTGAAATCCCCGGTCCAGATGATTTGTCCCACCGGGCTGGAAATGGCAAAGCAAAATGCATCGGGAAAGGAGTGAGTCATGTGGAGGGGTTCAACGGTGAGAGAGCCGAACTCGAGTTTCTGTCTGGCCTCGATGGGGATCAGTTGGGCCGAGTCCTCCAGCTTGTGCTCCTTTAACCTCTCAGTCACCAGACCCAGCGTCAGGCGGCTGCCATAAACGGGAACCGGGATCTCGCCAAGAAGGTAAGCGAGTCCTCCCGCATGGTCCTCGTGACCATGTGTCAGCAATATGGCCCGCAGTTGCTCTTGATTCTCCTTCAGGAAGGAAATGTCGGGAACGATCACCTCCACTCCCAGATCGTTCCCCAGACCGTTACCGGGAAAGCTCACTCCGACGTCGATGAGGATCATGTCACTGCCAAAGCGCAGCGCTGCGCAGTTCATTCCAAACTCGCCCAGACCTCCAAGAGGCATGACTTCCAGACAATCACTCATGGGACGGGCAGATTATAGCATTCGTGCAAGACAGCTATATTGTTCGAGAGTGACTGCTTCGGGGCGGGCTTGTTCCGCGATGGTGCAGTTCTGGAAGGCTGCCCGAATGCGGGCCGGGTCATGATTTCTCTTGAGATTGTTCCAAAGGGTCTTGCGACGCTGCTGGAAAGCGTCCTTGAGTAAGACCAGGAAGCCTTCATAATCGGACACAGCATGGGGAGGCTCCCGGGGGATCAGCTTGATGACGTGAGAGATGACTTTGGGTTTGGGCACGAAGGCGCCCGGAGGAATGTCAAAGCCGGCTAGTCGCTGGAAGTGATACTCCATGAGCAAGGTGAAATATCCGTAGTCCTTGCTCTCTGGAGCGGCCAGGATTCGTTGAGCCACCTCTTTTTGGATCAAGATGGTGCAGCTGTGAAGCCGATCTTTTATTTCGATCATTCTTTGGAGTATCCGGGTCGAGATGTTATAGGGAAGGTTGCCAATGACTTTGACAGGGTCCTGACCTAAAATGGTGTTCCAGTCCAAGGTCAGCACATCCGCCTGGACAAGGGTGAGCCGGCTGCTGCCGGGGCTGTCCTGCGGCGGCCAGTGATCTTTAAGGTACTGCACCATTTCACGGTCGAACTCGACCGCAGTGACTTGGCGGGCCAGGCTGATGAGGATTTCGGTTAATTGGCCGGTTCCCGGACCAATTTCAACGACGCTGTCGTGAGGACCGATTTCAGCAAAGCGGGCGATCTTTTGACAGGAGTTGGTATCGGTCAGGAAATGTTGACCTAGGGATCGCTTTGCCCGGGGTTTCATCTGGCCCAAATCTGAGTATGGTAACATAACCCTGTAGGGAGGAAGTTGACGTGGAAAATGCCAAGGAGATGACATGAGCGAGAACGTACAGTCTGTCACAGATGCGACTTTCGAAGAGGTCGTCCTGAACTCCGACAAGCCGGTGCTGGTGGACTTTTGGGCCGCCTGGTGCGCCCCCTGTCGGATGCTTTCACCCATTGTGGATGAGGTTGCTCAGGATTTTTCTGAGACGGCTATAGTGGTGAACTTAAACGTGGATGAGAATTCGGAAACCTCTTCCAAATACAACATCAAGGGAATTCCTACCTTGCTGCTTTTCAAAGGTGGCGAAATCAAGGATCAGATCGTGGGCGCCACTTCGAAAGCAAATATTGCCAGAATGATCCAAGACCAACTACAGGAAACCAGCTAACCAGCAAAAGAGCACACGATTCTGGTTTGGTCGGGTGCTCCTGTGCTCTCCCATCATGGCTAATGTAGTGATTGTCGGCACTCAGTGGGGAGATGAGGGAAAAGGAAAGATTGTTCACCTCATCACCGACCGCTTTGACATCGTGGCTCGCTATCAGGGTGGTCACAATGCAGGTCACACCGTTATCGTCCGCGATCAAAAATATGTTCTTCACCTGATTCCCTCGGGGATTCTGCATCCCGAAAAGGTGTGTGTGATTGGCAATGGTGTGGTGATTGATCCTGTGGCTCTGGATGAAGAGCTGGAGATGCTCAAGGATTTTCAAGTGGAAGGCCGACTGTTTATCAGTGCCCGCGCACACCTCATCATGCCCTATCACCGCGCCGTGGA
>JAPUKI010000318.1 GCA_027295745.1 Acidobacteriota bacterium | reverse complement strand
CCCTCACACTGTGATCGAAGGACCGACCATCATCGGTAAGGGAAACCGCATCATCGGTCAATCCGCCATAGGAACCATTCCCCAGGATCTCAAGTTTGAGGGTGAAGAGACTTTTCTCTCCATCGGGGATGACAATATTATTCGGGAGTTTGTCACCATCAATCGAGGTACCTCTGGTGGGGGTGGCAAGACGACCATTGGGAACGGAAATTTATTGATGACTGGCGTGCACATCGCTCACGATTGTCACGTGGGACAGCGAATCGTACTGGCCAACTCGGCTACTTTGGCCGGCCATGTCGAAGTTGAGGATGATTCGACGGTGGGTGCTTTCTCCGGTGTTCATCAGGACTGCCGGGTGGGGGTGCATGCCTTCATAGGAGGGTATTCGGTGGTCACCCGCGATGCCTTGCCTTTCGTTAAAACCGTGGGCTACCGCAATCAAGCCAGGATTTACGGCATCAACAGCATCGGTTTGGAAAGGAAGAACTTTTCATCCCAACGAATCGGAGCCTTGAAAAAGGCTTATCGGTTGCTGTTTCACAAAGGCTGGAAGCTCCGGCAGGCCATTGACCAGATTCGAAAGGAAGAACTGGAGAGCGAAGATGTGATTATCCTCATTGAGTTCATTGAAAGCTCAGGGAAGGGATTCGTGAGGAGTGTGAGCAGCTCCGGGAGACCAGGGGACTCGTGAAGATTGAAAAAATGGGACTCATAGCCGGTAATGGCCGATTCCCACTGCTGGTCCTGGAAGAAGCTCTCAAACGTGATATTTGTGTGGTGGTGGCAGCCATTCGGGAGGAAGCCTCTCCCGAGATTGAAAATTTCGCTTCCCAGGACACGGTTTCCCTTCACTGGCTGGGCCTCGGTCAACTGGGGAAGTTGATCCGTCTCTTTAAGAAAGCGGGAGTCGAGAAGGTGGTTATGGCCGGACAGGTCAAGCACGTGCAGATTTTTTCCCGCAAGGGGAGTGATTCTTCAAAACGGCGGGTCATCCTTCCCGATTTGAAGATGACACGCCTTTTTATGTCTCTCCCTCAGAAGAATACGCAGTCTCTGATTGGTGGAGTCATGGGAGTGTTGGAAAAAGAGGGACTTCAGTTCATTGATTCGACTGTGCTCCTGCAGCCCCTGCTTGCCCAACCCGGCGTCCTGACCCAGCGTGAGCCGGACAGCGAGGAGTTGAAAGATATGGAGTACGGCCGGGCTGTGGCGCGGGAAATTGCACGCCTCGATCTAGGTCAGACAGTCGTGGTAAAAGATCAAGCAGTGGTGGCTCTGGAGGCGATGGAAGGCACGGATGAAACCATTCGTCGTGCCTCGCGCCTGGTCGAGGGCGGGCGCCTGACTGTAATCAAGCTCAGCCGACCGGATCAGGATATGAGATTCGATGTGCCTGTGGTCGGTCTGGATACACTTCAGGTCCTGAAGGAATGTACGGTATCAGCGCTTTCCATCGACGCGGGTCAGACGCTGATTTTGGATCGTGAGAGCTTCATCCAGGAGGCTGATCGTCACAGCATCACGGTGGTAGCCGAGGCAGTAGAGCGGTTGTGAGAAGTGCGGGTTAAGCTGGCCGTGGTGGGGGTGGGGGCTCTGGGAGAGCAGCACGCCCGAATCTATTCTGAACTGCCGGAAGCCGAGCTGGTGGCTGTGGTGGACATCGAGGAAGAGAAGGCCCGACAAGTCGCTTCCCGCTACAGCTGTCGCTCCTATCAACGATATGAGGATGTCCTCGACTCAGTAGAGGCGGTCAGTCTGGCTGTTCCAACTCGTGAGCACGCACGTATTGGTGTGGATTTGCTGAAACGAGATGTGCATGTTCTGGTTGAAAAGCCCATTGCTCAGGATTTGGAAGAGGCTGAGCTGCTGATCCAGGCGCAGAAGAAAAGTGGAGCCCTGTTGCAGGTGGGTCACTCAGAACGATTCAACCCAGCCCTGTTGGCCGTGAAACCTTTCATTACCCAGCCCAAATTTTTTGAGGCGCACAGGCTGGCTGTTTTTGTTCCTCGAAGCCTGGATGTGGATGTCATTCTGGATTTGATGATTCATGACCTGGATTTAATTCTCCATCTGGTGGACAGCCCGGTCCGGGAAGTCAGGGCCGTGGGAATACCCGTCTTGACCTCTCGCATCGATATTGCCAATGCGCGCCTGGAGTTCGAAAATGGCTGTGTGGCGAACGTGACCGCCAGTCGGGTGTCCAGAGAGAGGATTCGTAAACTCCGTTTTTTTCAGCCTTTCGAGTACGTGTCCATCGACTTTCACAAAAAGGAAGTGGAGATGGTCAGTCTTCTCGATGAAGCCCCGGGAAAACAGATCAGCGAGAGGAATTTCGAGATTGATCAAGACGAGCCGCTCAAGCTGGAGCTCCAGACATTCCTGGGTTCCATTCAGGGTAAGAAACCCGTTGGCGGAGAACCCGTCGCCTGCTCCGGGGAAGAGGGAAAGCGCGCCTTGGCTTTGGCGCTGGAGGTGAAGAGCCGCGCCCAAAGCGCGCTTAGGGAGTAGAGGATGAAGATGAAAGGCAGAAAAGCACCAGGACTAGGGAGCAATAGCCGGTATTCCTCTCTTTCTCTCTTCCTCTCTTTCTCTCTCTGTTTCTTTCTCCTGGCTTGCGGTGGTGGTAAGAGACCACCAGCCCCGGTCAGGACAGGCGGTGGCGGCGTTCCCTCCTTGCCGACACCAGACAGAAGTCCGGTAAGAGTCGATCAGGCTCCCGGCATTCGCGTTCTTCTGAAAGCCAGCTTCGGGTCAGCAGCCCTGGAGGGATCAGACTTGCCTTTGCTTCAGCGCATTCAGGCCGAGGGGGGCAAGATCACCTTACGAGACGGGAGGGGCCTTGTGCTGCGTTCGGGCTCGGGCTTTCGTTTGCAACCCCTGAGAGGGAGTATGTTAAGGCTGGATGGCGTTCCCTATCAGGGCGTCATCGAGGTGTTCGTCAATCCGCTGGGAACACCTGTGATCGTCAATGAGCTGAGCCTGGAGACCTATTTGCAGGGTGTCATACCCAACGAGTTGAGCTCCACGGGAGGGGTCCAACTGGAAGCCCTAAAAGCACTCACCATTGCGGCCCGAAGCTTCGCTTTCTATAGCCTCGGCCAGAATGCACGTCGAGGATTTGACGTGTACTCGGACAACCGTTCTCAAGTCTACCGGGGGACCAGCAGCCAACAACCGCTCTCCAATCAAGCTATCGACCAGACACGGGGCACCATCGCCACCTATCAGAACAAGCCGATTGTGGCCTTTTACTCTTCCACCTGCGGTGGCCTCACGGAGGGTTATCAGGCGGCTTTTCAAGGAGCGCATATTCCCTACCTGGAGGGGGGAGCAGCTTGCCCGGATAGTGCCAGCCCGAATTCTACCTGGGAAGAGCACATTCAAGTTTCTCGAATCCAGAAGAATCTTGACCGGTTGGCGGGTGTGGGAAGGTTAAGGAAACTGGTCTCGCTGCGAAAAGGTCAATGGGGCCGGACCGTGGAGATGCGCTTTGTGGGAGACCGAGGTGAGAAAGTCTTGAAGGGCCTTGATATTCGTTCCGCTTTAGGGCTGAAAAGCATTTGGATTCTGGCTCTGGAGCCTCACCATGATAACTCTGGTTATATTGTGGAAATCCATGCCAGGGGGCGAGGGTGGGGACACGGAGTGGGTCTGTGCCAGACGGGCACAGTTGAACTGGCCCGCCAGGGGTGGAGTTTCGAACGGATTCTCAAGCATTACTACAAGGGAATCGACTTGACCCGTCGCTGGTAGGTCAAGTGAGTGCGAGTGCTCCCTTTCATAAATACGATAACGTTTGCGGATGGGGCTTGCCAGGCGAGGTCGTGAAGGGAGGAGGAGGCGATGTCAGGGACATCGACGACGACGAGGGACAAAGAGATCGCCCGCAACCCCCATCCGCCCGAAGGGTTGGGGCGGGACGGGCCCATCTCTTTGTTGCTCCTCCTCGCCGATGT
>JAPUKI010000317.1 GCA_027295745.1 Acidobacteriota bacterium | reverse complement strand
CTGGAACTTGCAACCTTGGAATCCGCTACTGTTCTTCCCACTGCTCCGGCTATCACTCGCAGCTCTTCCATCAGCTTGTCAAACTGTTCCAGGTCCAGGGTTTGAGCACCATCACAGATAGCGTTTTCGGGGTCGTGGTGGACTTCCAGCAGCAGACCATCAGCACCCGCCGCCATGGCCGCTCGGGCCAGAGGCGGAACCTTGTCCCGAATACCTATGGCGTGGCTGGGGTCTACGACAATGGGCAGATGGCTCAATTCGTGTACGACCGGGATCGCCGAGATATCCAGAGTGTTTCTGGTTTGTGTCTCAAAGGTGCGAATCCCTCTCTCACAAAGGATCACCCGGTGATTCCCTTCGGCCATAATATATTCAGCCGCCAGGAGCAAATCGGAAATAGTAGCGCTCATCCCGCGCTTGAGAAGGGCCGGCGTATCAGTCTGGCCAATGTCGCGCAGCAGACCGTAATTCTGCATGTTGCGAGCCCCGATCTGAATGATGTCGATGTAATCTCGAGCGAAAGGAAGTTGAGACGATTCCATAACTTCCGAAACCACCAGCAGCCCATGTTTGTCGGCGGCCTTCCGAAGGGCCTTCAAGCCCTCCACGCCATGGCCCTGAAACGAGTAGGGAGATGTGCGAGGCTTAAAGGCCCCACCCCGAATCATCTTGGCTCCTGCGGCCTTGACTCTCTCAGCGATGATATCGGACTGCTCAAAATTCTCGATCGTGCAGGGGCCCGCCATCACGACGACTTCGCAGCCGCCGATTTTCACATCTCCCACCTCGATGATCGTCCCCTCCGGGCGAAAGGCTCGTGAAGCCAGCTTATAGGGCTGGGTGATGGGGTGCACCTCTGCCACGCCATCCACCAGCTCAAAATCACGGATATCAACCACCTGAGAACCTACTGCACCCAGAATGGTGTGCTCCACACCCGTGGACCGGTGCACGTCAAATCCCTGGGATACCAGTTTCTCGATCACACCTTCGATCTGGCCTTCCGTGGCATGTTGTTTCATGACGATAACCATGGTTTGTTACTCCTCTTCTAGCTTTCTTGCACCTTTGTGCTCTTGTGTCTCTTGCGAATTCTTGAAGACTCTTGACTCCCGCTCCGCCCGTCTGGACTCATCGATAATTCTCTCGAATAGTCGCTTGACAGCCTCCTTTGTGAGCGGCCCAGTGGACTCCTTCCGAACATTGCCAATGACGTCTTCTTCGCGTCTGGGGTCATAAATCTCAATTTTCAGCTTGTCTTTCAGCTTTCCGATCTCAATGGCGCACTCACTGCGTTGATTGAGGATCTTCACCAGCTTCAAATCGATTTCATCGATCTTCTTGCGCCACTTCTCAATGTCGTCCATCACCGAAATCCGTGTGCTCCATAGGTTCCCAAAAAAGAAGGGCCGTGAGTATCGTCCCTACCCACGGCCCTAGTCAGTCTCGCTTGCGACTTTTTCTTATACCGGTGGGCAAAAGCTCTTCATGTGCCACCAATAAAAGAAATAAAGGTTACAAGCTAAAGTCATACGCACCTTTAAGTTAGCCAATTATGAATCTGAAATCAAGTCTTTTCTGACATATTCTCCAACTTTTTTCACCAGATCCACATCCGATCGGTGTTCCTCAATAAAGCCCACAATGGCCGAACCCACCACTGCTGCATCTGCGTACTTCCAGACCTTCCTGACATCTTCCTTCGAGGTAATCCCAAAGCCCACCGCAATGGGAAGCCGTGTGTAGCGGCGAAGACGCTCCACTGTTTTGGGAACCGCAGCTTCCACATCGGATTGGCTCCCAGTGACGCCCGTACGTGCCACCAGGTACACAAAACCCTGACTGACCTCAAGAATCTTCTGGAGCCGCTCATCCGAGGAGGTCGGAGCCGCCAGAAAGATGGCATCAAGCTTCTTCAAAGGCTCCATACGAGAGTATTCCTCGGGCGTGAGGTCGGAAATCAGCACACCATCCAGACCGGCCCGGAAACCTTCACGATCCAAGTTCTCCAATCCATAACTCAAAACCGGATTCATGTAGCTCATGAACACCAGTCCGACCTCGCATCTGGCTCGAATCTCCCGAACCAGATCGATGTAATCAGAAAAGGAGTAACCGTGCTGGAGTGCCTGAAAAGACGACTTTTGGATAATGGGACCGTCAGCAATGGGATCAGAAAAAGGAATGCCGATCTCAACGACATGGGCTCCATTTTCCGCGAGATTCAAGACAAGCTCCCGGGTCGTGTCCAGATCAGGATGACCAGCCGTGACAAAGGGAATGAAACACTTCCTATTTTTGGCGAAGATCTTTGATAATCTCGACATCTTTGTCCCCACGACCGGAAAGGTTGATGATAATCCGCACATCACGCGGATCTGACTTGGAGAGGGGCTCGAGCTCCTCTCTTTTCAGACAGTAGGCCACCGCATGTGCGGATTCCAATGCCGGTATGATACCTTCCAGCTCACTGAGAACCCGAAAAGCCTCCAGGGCCTCCTGGTCGTCAACCGAGGAGTACTCTACGCGCCCGATGTCACGAAGATAGGCATGTTCAGGCCCGATGGAAGGATAGTCCAGTCCCGCCGCAATGCTGTGAGTGGTCGAAACCTGACCTAGCTCGTCCTGCAAAAGGTAACTGAGGGTCCCGTGCAAGACCCCCGGCCTGCCTCCTTGAAAGCGAGCTGCATGCTGGCCCAGCTCTGGCCCTTTTCCACCCGCTTCCACCCCGACCATCCTCACCGAATCATCCTTGAGGAACTCGTAAAAGAGGCCAATGGAATTGCTGCCCCCGCCCACGCAGGCGACCAGCAAATCAGGAAGCACGCCTTCCAGCTCCAGAATCTGTCGGCGAGCTTCTCTGCCAATCACTGATTGAAAATCTCGTACCATAGTGGGATAGGGATGAGGGCCCAAAACTGAACCCATCAGGTAATAAGTATTTTCGACATTGGTCACCCAGTCTCTCATGGCCTCGTTAATGGCGTCCTTAAGAGTACAGGCTCCGGCATCCACCGGAGTCACCCGAGCTCCCAGGAGGTCCATACGAAAGACGTTGAGCGCTTGCCGCCGCATGTCCTCGACGCCCATGTAGACCTCACACTCCAGATCCAGCAACGCACAAACAGTGGCCGTCGCCACACCATGCTGGCCGGCACCGGTCTCCGCGATAATTCGGCTCTTTCCCATCCGCCGAGCTAGGAGGGCCTGACCCAGAGCGTTGTTGATTTTGTGTGCACCCGTATGACAGAGGTCTTCTCGCTTCAAAAAGACCCTATGGCCCACCCGCTCGGACAAACGCTGGGCCGGGAAAAGCGGGGTGGGACGCCCTCCAAAGAGGTGCAGGAGTTCCTCAAGCTCTTTCTGGAACTCCTCATCCGCTCCCGCCTCCAGATAGGCCTTCTCCAACTCTTCCAGAGGAGACATGAGTGTCTCGGGGACGAATACTCCCCCATAGCTGCCAAAGTGGCTTCCTGACTTTGACTCTTCCCTTTCAGGGTTTGATTTCTTTCCCATGGTTTAAATTCACTCTCCTGCTCTGCTGACTCCTGTTCTTCGCTCCCCTCACATTCTCCATAAAACGCCTCAGTTTTCCTACATCTTTCGTCCCCGGCGCCTTTTCGACTCCTGAACACACGTCCACGCCGGCAGGTTGAAGAAGCTCAATGGCTTCAGCCACATTCTCCGGCCTCAGGCCCCCCGACAGAATAAAGGGACGATCGAGTTGCCGCAGCTCTTCCCAGTTTGCTGTCTTTCCCCGACCCCAGGAGGTATCGATGAGGATTTCGTGGTTGGGGAAGCGCTGTGCTTCCACAGGAGAAGTCGCAACGTAAAGGGGTTTGTGGGCGGAAGGAAGCTCTGATTCAGAGTGCAAACCGTGCAGCTGAAACGCGCCGATCGAAGGCACACGGCTACTCGCTTTGGCTGTAGTACTGAGAACGTCCTCAGCGCTGACGACCATCACGGCCACCGTTAAAACATCCTCTGGAAGTTTTTGAATGATCTTTTCAACCTCTCCCTGATCAATATAGCGTGGGCTCTGGAGGTAAAAATTAAATCCCAGCGCGTTGGCTCCCAACTCGATAGACTTTAGAGCATCCTCAAGATTCGTGATACCGCAAACCTTAACCACGAACCGACGCGTCTTCTTGCCTCCCAATCGAGCCGACTGCTCCTCAGCGAACATGGATTATTCTTCACCTCTCAGTTGCCGCAAGGTCGCTCCTGGGTCGGAAGAGTCCATGAGCACTGAGCCGATCAAAAAGGCACTGAAGCCGGCATCCTGCAGCTCAACGATCTGTGAGTGCTCCTGGATTCCCGATTCTGAGATCAGAATGTAGCCTTCCTCCCCCTCCATCCGCCTCGCCAGCTCAAAGGAGGTGTCCAGTGCGACTTGAAAAGTTCGCAGGTCGCGATTGTTAATCCCAATGATGCGAGCCCCGCTGTTTATCGCCTTCTCCAACTCGAAGGGATCATGAATCTCAACCAGAGCATCGAGGTGAAAATCCTCTCCACAGCGGATCAGACTGGAAAGCTGTCCCTCAGACAGACAAGAAGCTATCAGTAAAAAAGCGCAGGCGCAGGCATTCCTAGTTTCAACCACTTGATACCGCTCCACTATGAAATCCTTTCGCAACAAGGGTAACTCGGGCATTTCCTGGGCAATTTCCTTCAGGAAACGCAAGTCTCCGGCAAAGTAGTTCTTCTCAGTCAGCACTGACAGGGCCACAGCTCCATTCTCGAGATAGATTCCGGCCAGATCCCCAGCGGGCAACTGGCAGGCAAAGTCGCCGCGGCTGGGACTCTTATATTTGATTTCCGCGATGATGTTGATACCGGATTCTGTCAGTGCGGACTGCCAGGAAACAGGTATCTGCTCAGGTATCTGGCTCAGCAAATCCTCAAGGGGAAGCTCCCTTTTGGTCTCGATCAGTTCCCGCTTCTTGGATGCGACGATTTCCTCAAGCACACTCATGTTTGATACCCCTGACAGCTGACAGCTGACAGCTGACAACTGACAATAGACAACAGACAACTGACCAACGGTCCGCTAAGTCGCTGAATAAACCTTGATCAGTTGCGATAACTTCTCTAAAGCGGCACCCGAATCCAGAGACTCCTTGGCCTTCTCAATAGCCTCGTTGAGATCCCCTGCATCCGCCACATGCAGAGCTGCCGCAGCATTGAGAACCACGACGTCGCGGGCCGGACCTTGAATTCGACCCTCCAGGATTCCGCGAATCATGCCGGCATTCTCTTCCGCTGAGCCACCCGAGAATCGCTCAATGGGACTGACCTCAAAGCCGAAATCCTTGGGATCCAGATCGAAACTTTCTACTTTCCCATCCCGGGCATCGGATACGCGAGCCCGGGCTCCAGTGGAGAGTTCATCCAGACCATCGTGACTGTGGACCACCCAGGCTCTTCGGCAGCCCAAACCCAACAGGGCACGAGCCAACTTCTCGGTCAGGTCAGGGGAATAGACACCCACAATTTGATAGGGAGCCGAAGCCGGATTAGTCAAGGGACCCAACAGATTGAAGATGGTTCGCCGGCCCAGTTCACGCCGGATTTCGGCCACCCTCTTCATGGCGGGATGAAAGTGTGGAGCGAACATGAAAGCCACACCAATCTCATTCAAGGAGAGCTCTGCAACTTCCAAAGACCTTTCAATCCGAACCCCCAAGGCGGCTAGGACATCAGCACTGCCGCAGCGGGAGGTGAGGGCCCGATTGCCGTGTTTGGCCACCGGAAGGCCTGCACCGGAGATCACGAAGACCGCAGCAGTCGAGATGTTAAAAGTATCAGCTCCCCCCCCAGTCCCGGCCGTATCAATCAACCTGGAATGCTTGGCACGCACCGGGATGGCCTGCCGGCGCATCACGCGGGCAAAACCAACTATCTCTGCCGGGCTTTCTCCTTTGACGGCCAGTGCTGTCAAGAGAGCGCCGATGTCGGCATCGGGCGTCTCCTCTGCGAGAATCAACTCCAGTGACTGTTCCGCTTGAGCTTCAGTCAGATCCTCGCACTCACTGACGATTCTTGTGAATTCCTTCAGCATGATTCAGGTGACTTGTAAAAAATTTTCTAAAATCTTCTGTCCTTCCCGGGTCATGACGGATTCGGGGTGAAATTGGACTCCAAAAAGATCATACTCGCGATGACGCAAACCCATGATCAGGTCATCCTCGGTCCAGGCGTTCACCAGCAGACATTCAGGCAAATCCTCTCGACGTAACATAAGAGAATGGTATCGGGTGGCCTCAAAGGGGTTGGGAAGATTCGACAGCACTGAATCACTGTCATGATAGATAAAGGAAGTCTTGCCATGCATCAGCTGTGGCGCTCGGACCACCTTGGCTCCGAAGGCTTCTCCGATGGTTTGGTGACCCAGGCACACTCCTAAGATGGGAATTTGGGCAGCGAACTCTCGAACCGCGGAGACACAGATTCCCGCATTGCAGGGCAGCCCTGGTCCAGGGGATATCACGATACGGTCTGGATTCACCTTGGCGATATCGGCAAGAGTCACTGCGTCGTTACGGTGAACTTGGATATCACACCCCAGTATGCCCAGATACTGCACCAGGTTATAGGTAAAGCTATCGTAGTTATCGATGACTAGAATTTTCATACCAAGTTCCAGGTTGCTTCCAAGTTCTGAGTTCTGACTTCTGGATT
>JAPUKI010000316.1 GCA_027295745.1 Acidobacteriota bacterium | reverse complement strand
GGCCGCTCGACAGATCTCCAGATTTTCCTTGTCCTCCATCAAGCTGACAAAAGCCTGGGCCTCCTGGGCTCCCACTTCCTCCAGTGAGGCCGGGCTCAGATCCAGCACCGGAAGGATCTCAATCTCCCGTTCTGGAAACTCCTCGATCGGATCTGTCTTGAGGGTGACCACCTTGACCACCCAACCGTGGTCGTTGAGCTGCCGGGCCAGTGCTATAGACTGTCCTTCCCATCCGAAAATGACGGCGAGTGGCACGCCGCGAAGATCGCGACGGCCGGCATGCACGTGCGATTCACCGGCCAGGTGAAGGACCCACTTGAAGAGCGGGGGGCCCACCAGTTGGTTGAGGATGATCACTGCGATCATCATGGTTGCAAAGGAATCTCCCCAGCCGGGGAACTCAACGGCCACCTCCCGTGCCAGTCCCAGCCCGATCCCAGCTTGGGTGACGAAGGCCATCCAGCTGACACGGTTGAGCCTCCAGGGATCGCCAGCTGCCGTTCCGCCGGCCAGGGACCCGATAAAAATGCCCAGCAGGCGGGCGGCAAAAAGCAGCAGCGCAATGTGCCAGGTTTGCACGAGCGTGTTTAGGTCCAGGGATGCTCCGGTCAAGGTAAAAAAAATGATGTAGACGGTCGGGCCCACGAGATCAAGCGCCGGTTGCAACTCGGTGCGGCGCGAGCTGAAATTAGTCACTACAAATCCTGCCACCATGCACAATAGAAGCGGCTCTAGAAATATCTCCACCCCCCACGCCTCCCCGGACCAGTGGCGCAGGACAGAAGAAAGCGGAAAGGCCAGGAAGTTGCAGGCCAGCAGCAAGATGCCCTTCATGACCCGGTTTCCTGGAAGGGGTGAAACGAAGGCGACAATCTTGCCAAGGACCACTCCTAAGCCTGCAGCCAGGCTGACCTCGATCACGACCAGGAGCACCATGCTGAAGCGGAACCCCAACTGGCTCAGGAGCGCATCAGCGATCGAGGAGCTGATGGCAAAAAGGACGATGACGATCACATCTATCGCTACTGTTACTCCCAGTACCAAGCGCGTGAAGGGCCCGCTCGCTTTCAGTTCATTGATGATGGCTATGGCAGAAGAGGGTGAACGGGCCACCAGAATCGCGGCTGCCAGCAGTGCTATGGCCAGGCTTGACGGTGCCGGCATTGTTTCCAGAAAGGGGATGGCATCGGCCAGCCACAAGACCATGAGTGCCGACAGCGTAAAGGTAGATACCACCAAACCCAGCGTCACCCAGCGGATACTGCGAAATCGGCCCTCGAATTCGCGCAGATGGAGCGCCCCTCCGGCGGCAAAACCGATGAATCCCAAGGCGATCTGGTCAAGAAAATGAAGTCTCTCCAAAGACCCGGCACTAACGACCGCCAACACAGAGGGGCCCGCCACAATGCCAGTGAGCAGGAAACCAGTGACCAGCGGGAGGTGAATGCGTCTAAAGAAATCTCCTATCTGTCGAGAGGCAAGGGCAATCAGGCTGAAGACCAACAGGCCAGCCACCAGCTGGATATTGACAATCATGGGGGAACCAGATTTTAGCAGATGGGGCCGATAATCGAGGGGCTCGGTATCGTCCAGTATTCTGGTAGATTCAGGACCACTGGAGACAACTGTCTTGGCAGTTGACCGTCGCTGGGCCGCATGAGTAGAATTGCCAGAATGCCAACATCGGAGGCTGAGCTGGTACAAATTCAAGGCGGTTACGGAGGGGGCCAGCTCAACCCTGAGAGCCGACTCCAGAGGGAACACTGTGAGCGTGTGTTAAGCCAGTTGGGTTTCCGATACTGCCGGGTTCACCATCACGACAAAATTGCCAGGATTGAGGTGGGGTCTTCAGAAGAGTTCCAAAGGCTGCTTTCTCCTGAGTTCCGTGATGAAATCATACGGAGCTTTCGGGAAATCGGCTTCACTTATACTGCTGTTGATCTGCAAGCAGGGGCTCAACAAAGCAAGGAGGAAAAATCATGAGAATCGCAGAAGCAACTGCATCCACTGTCTCAGATCTTTGGACACAGCTAAAACCGCGAGTCGAGAACTCCCAATACCTGGAGAAGGCCGCCCAGGAGCTTGCCAGTGCTCTCCATAGGCAGTTCGATGAGTCGGTCGTGATCGCTCGAGTATTTGTTACAGTTCGTTTCGATGCGCTGCCAGAGAGCAACCGGGAGTTCGTTCTCAAACTGGCTCAGTCGGCAGGAGCGGCTGAGGATTTGAAGCCAGCCACGCCTGTACTATCGCTCATCGGAAGCCATGGCCAGGAGGA
Organism: Acidobacteriota bacterium; assembly: GCA_027295745.1. GTDB lineage: Bacteria > Acidobacteriota > UBA6911 > RPQK01 > JADFOI01 > JADFOI01. The sequence goes on along the minus strand of JAPUKI010000316.1, from coordinate 1,729 downwards.
AGACTGGAATGACCGTCGGAAGTCCAAGGGGCACGTTGGTATACCGTTGATTTCCTCCTCCTTTGTGGGCGCCATTCCCATGATCTCCCGCCTTCTGCAGGAACTCGGAGTCCCTCTGGACTGGGCGGACAGCCACGATACAGAGATCATCGTGCAAACCTTGGATGGTACCCAGGGGTTGTTCTTTGTGGAGGATGCCGGTCAGGCCACAGATCAGGAGGGGAGGAAAATTATCGCTGCACAGGACTTTGTTTCCTCCTATGATGTGAAAAGTGTCTTTGGCACTGGGGGCGTTTATCCCGATGGGCAGATGATTGTGGTTGTTGTTTTTTGCCGCGATTCCTTTGCAAAATCTGAAGCCGAACACTTTCTGGCGCTGACCCAGAGCTTTAAAGGGGAAACCACTTCCCTGGCCGGTTCCGCCGCCGTTTTCGCCGAGTAGAAGAGAGAGTTTGGGGACAGTCCCCGAATTCGGTCAGGGCAGGAAAGTCTTGGGTTTTTGAGTCAGTCTTGGCTTGTCAGGTGGCCGTCCTTTTTCCTTCGACTCTTCTTCTTCGACTGTTCTCTCTTCTTCGATTGGCCTCTCTTCTGCGACTGCCTGTTCTTCTGTTTTTTCCTCTGGGATGCTTCTGGGTTGGGTGGCAGGAGCAAATTCACCTTCCCTCTCCAGCTCCAGAAACTTCTCCACGATGTCAGGATCAAAGTCGATACCCGAGTGCGAACGCAAGTGCTCCCGTATCTTGTCAGGGAGCCAGGCTTTGCGGTAGGGGCGGTCTGAGCACAGCAGATCCCAGGCCTCAACGACTGCAAAGACGCGGGCCGCCAGGGGAATCTCTTTACCTTTCAAACCACGCGGATAGCCGGAACCGTCCCACTTTTCGTGGTGACAATAGGGAATATTCACGGCTGTGCGCAAATAGGGAACTTCTGACATGAGTTCGAAAGCATAGCCGGGATGCTTTCGCATGATTTTCCACTCTTCCTCGGTGAGAGGACCCGGTTTGAGGAGAATGCTCTCGGGGATCCTGATCTTGCCGATATCGTGGAGTAGAGCTCCGTGCCGCACATGGACCAGATCCCGTCCCTCCATTCCCACGGTCTCCCCTAATTTCAATGTCCAATCAGCCACTCGGTGACTGTGTCCCGTGGTCAGTTGCTCTCGTAGATCAAGGGTGTAAGACACCTTTTCCAGAGTGCTGTCGTAAGCAAAACCCAGTCCCGTATTTTGACGTTGTAAGGTTTCGATCAGGTCTGCGTTGTCAATAGCAACAGCCGCCTGAGAAGCCACCGTGGACAGAAAGTCCAGCCACTCCGGATCGGGTGACAAAGAGGAGCGATTCAAGATCTCCAGAACACCCTTGAGTTCGCCTCGGGCCACCAGGGGCATGGCATAATAGGCCACGAACCCCTCTTCAGCAAGAAGTTCAGCCCGTTTCGCACCCTCTTCAGAGTCACGCAGATCCGGGACGCGAATGAGTTCACGTTCCAAAGCGGCTTTGCCGGCAATATCCTCTCCCAGATTGACCTGAGAACGTGCGATAGCGATGTTGCGAAAGCCCAGGCCGGAGAAGTGCTTGAGAATATGGGTGTCCGGATTGAAGAGAAGCACGCTGGCCGCGTCTACTCCCAGTTGAGCGGTGAGCTGCTCCAAGATGACTTTGGCCGTGATCCGCAGATCGAGGCCGCTGGAGGTGGCAACGTCGATGGCGTGGATGACATCCAGAAGCTC
>JAPUKI010000315.1 GCA_027295745.1 Acidobacteriota bacterium | reverse complement strand
GCCGTCGCGCTCGCCACAAACGTTACCGTATTTATGAAGCGAGGCACTAAGACCATGTTGCTGGCCATCGATATCGGGAACACCCACCTGGTCCTGGGGATCTTTAGGGGTGACCACCTCGTCCATTCCTGGAGAGTGGTGACGCGAAGAAACCAGACTTTTGACGAGTACGCGGTTTTGTTTCGCAATCTCTTTGAGTTGGAGGGAATTTCCTCAAAAGACATCGAGGGCATGGTCATCAGTTCTGTGGTTCCTCCTCTCAACAAGACCTTTGAATCGCTGGGCAAGCAATACTTCTCGCTAGAGCCCCTTTTTATCGATCCCACCCGTCAGGATCTGGTGCCCATTCCTTCTTATAAGCCTCCAGCTGACGTGGGTGCTGATCGCATCGCCAATGCGATAGCCGCCTTTGACCTGATCGGCGGACCCTCTATTGTGGTGGACTTTGGAACCGCCACCACCTTTGATGCCATCTCAGGAAAAGGGGAATATCTGGGTGGAGTCATCGCTCCCGGAATCGGCATCTCTGCGGAGGCGCTCTTTAGCCGCGCTTCCAAGCTGCCTCGAATCGAGATTCGAAAGCCTTCGAAGGTCATCGGAGATTCCACGGTAGGCAGTATGCAGTCGGGACTCTACTTTGGATACGTGGGCTTGGTGGAGGGAATTCTCCGCAATATGAAGGGAGAATTGGGAGAGGCCCAGGTGCTGGCCACCGGGGGCTTGGCCTCTCTGGTTGCTGCTGCAACAGAAGAGATTGACCGGGTGGAAGAGGATCTGACTCTTATCGGATTAAGATTATTTCATAGTGAGTTAAGCTAAGATACTTGGATAATTACTTTAATTATTTTACAGAGGTCGAGGAGTACTTTGTCCGCAAGCGGGGCAGGAACCTGCTGGTTTCTCCCATGGACTGGGGCCTGATTGAACTGTGGAGGGACAGCGGGATTCCTTTGCACATTGTCCTGCGGGGAATTGAAAGAAGCTTCGAGTCGACACAGAGCAGACAAAAAAGAAGCCCGAACACTCTTGCCTACTGTCACCCGGCCATTCTCGAGGCCTTCGACGAATACAATCAAGCCATGATCGGCGCTTCCACTGAGAGCCGGGAAGAGGAAACCGCCTCGCAGGGTGATCCTTCTCAGGTCGAGGCCGTCCTGAATTTCTTGCAGGATCTGGAGGGTGCTCTAAAAGCGCATCCCCATGAGGTCTCTCAAAGGTCGAGTGAACGGGTGACCGCTTTGAGGTCGGAGGTTGCCTCTGCTCAGTTCGTTGATTTTCGAGAGCTGGATCGTGATCTGGCTCAGATGGGAGTCGTCCTTTCTGAGTCCCTGCAAAAGGAGATGGGCCCTGAGAAAGCGAAGGAGCTGCGGGCTGAGGTCAAGAAGGAGATGAAAATCTACCGCAAGCGCCTTTCCAAGGAAATGTACCAGCGCCTGGAAAAGAACTACCTGGACCGCAAGATTCTAGCCCTTCACGGATTGCCTGAATTCAGCTTGCTGGGGGTGGAAAGGGCGTAGTGTTACTCAACGATGACTTCTAAGACCACGGGTACGGACCCAAACTGTTCAAACCAGCCAATGTACTCAGAAACGAGATCCACTCCTGGGTAATGGTGGCCGGGTTGAGTCAGGCTCAGGGAAACGGTTTGGATCACCTCCTGGCCGGGCATAATGTCTTCCTGGAAACCGTGCCTGAGAAAATCCAACTCCACTAAGTTGCGGTTCTGATCGTACAGATGAAGGCCGATGTTGGTCACACCAATATCTTGGATGTTCGAGTGTAACCATTTGGCACTGCCCGTATTGCGGATGGTTAATTTCAACTCTATGGATTCATTGGCCTGACAGACAAAGTGTGTTTTTGGAGTCTCGATGTGGTGCTTCAAACCAGAATGACTTCGACTGTCTGCCACATAGTTTCCTTTGACAAGAAAGAAAACGTTGGACTGTCTCATCGAATGGGCCAGGTGACTAATAATTTTCTGCCAGGCCAGGTGACGCGTCAGTCTCTTCCACCATTTACTCTCAAAGCAAATCCCCAGGAACTCCTGGTAGGGCAAGTCCCGGTCAGGAGCATCGATCAGCTTGAGATACAGGTCAGTAAAGCCGATTTCTTCTGAAATCAGCTTGATTTCCCGTAGATCAATGTCGTTCTCCAAGATGTGCTAGTTCTTCATTTCATACTGGGATACGGGCGCTCCGGAGTGATTGAGTCCGGGCTCACTGAATCCGGCAATTCCACCCGGTTTAAGAACCCTGAAAAACTCCTCAAGCACCTCTCTCTGGTTGGGCACGTGGTGGAAAACGTCGAAACAAATGATTCTGTCAACAGACTCGGATTCAATATCGATGCGATGCCCATCAAACAGAATGAACTGAGGAGGTTGTACCAGGTTTCCTAAGATGGGGAGCTGGTCGAAAAGCTTTTTGCCAAGATTCAAGGCAGTCGATGACGGATCTACTGAGACTGTTGAGCACTGGAGTTGATTGAGGAATCTCGACAACCAACATGGGCCAGAGCCAAAATCAAGGACATGCATGGATTTGCCCAGCCGCAGACCTGCAAGGAGTGCTCCCAATTTGCACAGCATCTCGGGTGTCTCCGGCAGATGGGAAAAGGGTTTAGCCATCTGGGGCGTGGGATCAAATTTTTGATAGTATTCTTCAGCTGTTCTGCAGAGGCCTTCGACGCCCAAGCTGTCGATCAATTGCTTTGGATCAATGATTTCAGTCATTTCAGGCGGTGCTACGAATCCGCTCAATGATAAACGAGATAGAAGCGGGTAGCAAAGAAGGTCTTGGCATCTCAGTCCTCCTCTAACTTGATTTTCTCGAAGGCCTCCTCTTGCCGGGAGTAGTGAGATACCTGCCACAGAATGCCGTCGGTCTCAATTCGGAGACTTCCCCACTCAGATGTTGTCAGGACGGGCACATTCGCTTCGGAAAAGCGCCTGAGGGTGTCCTTCGAAGGGTGTCCGAAGAGGTTGTTTCGTCCCGCCGAGATGATGGCCAGTCGAGGTTGGGTTTTTTCCAACAATGGCCACGTATTGCTGGTTCGAGCTCCGTGGTGTGCGGC
>JAPUKI010000314.1 GCA_027295745.1 Acidobacteriota bacterium | reverse complement strand
TAACCTGCTGGCTCTGGGGTTCGCTCTGCAGTTGCCAGCTCAACTGATCCTCGGCTTCGTGGACGATGATGTGAATCGACTGCTGGATTTGGATAGCGAGCGCGAAGTGGCGCTGTCCATGGTATCGCTGGGCAGAACAACCCAGAAAGCCGCTGAGCCCCCGGCCGAAGTAGAGCCGCTGGGACTGGGCGCACAGCCTCTTTCACCAGGGGAGGTGGACTATCCGGAAATGCGCGTCATGCACTCTGCTACCGCTCTCCTTTCAGAAAAGGAAGCCGCCCTCTGGCGCGGAGAAACTCCTACCCAGGCTATTCCTGCCCCCCAAGGTCCGGTCTGGAAGCTTGATCCTCACCCCGAAGCTGCCCTTGACTCGATTGAGCAGGTGGTACGACGCCGCGGCTCCCGTCGACGATTTGAGCAGGCGCCCATCTCCTTTCAGGAACTCTCCACAATGCTTTACTGCTCGGCGCAGGGGCTGGCAGCTGACTTTCTGGAGCCCCTTGGCGTTTTCCTGAATCATTGGTATCTCATCGTCCACGCAGTGGAGGAGCTTCCTTCGGGCGCCTATGTCCTCCATCCCCAGAACTGGGAGTTGGAGCTCCTCAAGGAGGGCAATTTCAGAAGCAAGGCCGGATACTTAGGTCTTGAGCAGGCGCTGCCGGCGGACGCCAGTGCTAATATCTATTTTCTAGCCGATTTAAAACCGATTTTGAAACGCTTCGGTAATCGAGGATATCGGGCAGTGCAGCTGGAGGCTGGAATCCTGGGAGGAAAGCTCTACCTGGCTGCCTATGCCCAACGCCTGGGCGCCACTGGGCTGACCTTTTACGACGATGATGTGATTGAATTTTTCTCTCCCCATGCAGAGGGGAAAAGTGCCATTTTTCTGATGGCCTTAGGACCTGGTAGTGCTCCTGTGACTGGCAGACCGCGTCTTTAGCCCGGGGTCGCGTACACAGAGTCGAGGTGGTTGTTGCATAATGTCCACAGATCAGCTCATGAACGATTGTCACTGTCATTTTTTTTCGCCTGCCTTCTTCCAGGTGCTGGCCCAAGAAAAGGGACTCCCGGCCGCTCAGGATTCCGTGGCAGAGATTACCCAGCGACTCGGTTGGGAGACTCCCGGATCGTCCCAAGAGTTGGCTAAACGTTGGGTCCAGGAACTGGACCAAAGCAAAGTCGACCGGGCTGCTCTCATGGCCAGTGTTCCAGGAGACGAAGAATCAGTGGCAGTCGCCATAGCCCAGCATCCTGATCGGTTTGTGGGGTTCTTTATGGTGGATCCGTCCCGGGAGGGGACAGAGGAGAGGATCCGGTGGGCCGTAAGCGACCTCGGCCTGCGCTGCATCTGCCTGTTTCCAGCCATGCATCAGTTTCATCTCTATGAAAAGAAGGCCATCAAAGTTTTTGAAACAGCGGCTTCCTTAAAGGAAGCAGTGGTTTTTGTACACTGCGGCCTGTTGTCTGTTGGTGTGCGAACGAAATTGGGTCTGCCCAGCCGGTTTGCCATGCGATTTTCCAACCCGCTGGACTTACATTCCGTGGCCCTGAGTTATCCCGAGGTGCCCATGATCATCCCCCATTTCGGCGCCGGACTCTTCAGAGAGGCACTCATGGTAGCTGATCTCTGTCCCAACATTTACCTGGATACATCCAGCTCCAACAGCTGGATCAAGTTCCAGCATTCTCTGACTCTGGAAGACGTGTTTGGTCAAACACTCCAGGTCGTGGGAGCAGATCGACTTCTGTTTGGTACCGACTCTTCCTTCTTTCCCCGCGGCTGGCAGCGCAGCGTCTGGGAAACTCAGGTAGCTGTCCTGGAGAGAATCGGCGTGGATGAGCTCACCAAGGAAAAGTTTTTCAGCGGCAACTTCAACCGGTTGTTCCCCCAGAAGTAACCGCAAAGCGCCTGTGCGAAGCCCTGCGGATCGAGCGAAAACCGGAAAATAAGATTGTGGTGCATTCGATGTCCTATCGAGAATCGCCGGATCATCAATAAACACAGGGCCTTGCGGCCGGCAATTAACGATTTGTGGTAGGTAGAATAGTTGGGGCTGTTCTTCCCACTATACTGCAGCTGAAATCAGTCCCTCGTTGGTACCAGACGCTTGAGTTCTCAACCAGTTCTGCACGATGATCACGAGAAGTTTGTTTCCAGTTTCGCTGAGGTGATCATCCCTCAAGGTTCCAACCCCGCTCGGCGTATCAGCCCATATCGTTTCTCCAAAAAGTTGTGGACCGACCTTTTTTCCGGTGCTATATTGAGGCTATCCACAATCCATAACGTTCGAGCGGGATAATCTACGAAGAAATGGATAACAGGCCCGAAAGAGTGTTATACGCAAGGGCTCTGTTTAGTACGCTTTTCTAGCGGACTTAACAGTGTTCCACGATTCAGTACATGTTAGCAGTCTCTAAAACCACGAGAGGAGAAAACTCATGCAGCAAGAAGAGAAGCTCAAGTATTTGAAAGTTGCTCTTATTGTGTTCGGCATCATTTTCATCGCAGGAATCTATGTGATGATGAGGTGGGTATGGCCTTCGGGTTGGGGTTGGACGCCACAGCAACCCGAATACGAGCAGATGATTGTGGGCATTTACGCTACCTTGGGAGTTTTTTTGATTCGGGCTGCGAAAGACCCTTTAGCTCATGCAAGTCTTATATGGTTCACGATCTGGTCGAGTTTTGTTCACGGCGGAATAATGCTGGTTCAAGCTATTGTCGATGAAAGTGAACGCGCAAATCTGTTGGGCGATGTTCCAGCTCTATTTCTGGTGGCATTTGTCCTGTGGTATCTCATACCCAAGAGAGCCCAGGCGTAGTGAAAGCAACTGCTAACAAGGCGCTGCACCTGACCGCTATTCCGCTGCGCTACATAGCGTCAGGTGAGCTTGGTCGTTAAGGCTTAATGGCTTAGAAGGCAAAATCCACGGTTTTATATACTAAACCGAAAGATAGATGGGCCTGTTCTAGCTACCATATGGAGCCTGATCTTGCGGTCACTCCCCCGTCGGCACCAGGCGTTTGAGTTCTTCAAACCAGTTGAGGACGACGTTGATTTGGGCTGACTCCTGTTCACCTGGTTTGATCATTACAAACCGCTGCCCGTCGGCCGTGACATCATAGTAGCTCACGTAGTTTCCCTCGAAGAGCAGCTTTGGTTCTCCGACATTGAGGCTTGGATTTGTTCGAAAAGGTACAGCCATCATCTTATCTGCGGTCCGATAGAACAATTCGTCTCCACTACGCGCCCACACGGGTAGGGCACCCCCATTAGCCGATATCTGTACGATACCGGCCTCGCCCGGATACCGTTTCACATAGACTTCATCCTGGCCGGACCGATCGGAAGTGAAGGCAATCCACTGACCGTCCGGTGAGAACATGGCGTCGCGCTCATTAAACTGGGTTACCAGGAACGGCTGAGGTTCTCGCTCACCCTCTGCTGACAGCACCCAAATGTCCCAGTCGGATCCGACCTCGCCAATCCCAGATCGTCGTTGAAATGCTAATTCCTTGCTGTCCGCGGACCAGGAGGTAGGGATTTGACCGTTCAGTGACGTAGAGAGTAGTTCAGCCTCAGTGCTACCATCCGCGGCCTTACTGAAGATGTCTTGTCCGATCCTATGGGAATGAAATGTGAGTCGGCTTCCATCGCGCATCCAGATCGCCCTTACATTGCGTCCTCTCACAAAAGTAAACGGCGTTAAGATTCCGCGATCGATTTCGCAGATCCAGATGTTACGACCTTGACGGTCCGTCGTGGTGACGGACAGACGCGTACCATCGGGCGAGAGGCGAGGAGTCGTATAGTCACGCCTCTCCTCCGTAACCGGAGTTTCCATTCCCTGCCGATCCACCCAGACCAGGGTGCGCTGCACCAACTGCCGATCGGAAACATAAACCAACGTTCCCGCATCGGACAATGCATAGTCGATACTCCTACTGGAACTCTCTCTGACCCCTTCAACGATTCGCACTGGGTCGCCCGTGACTTCCAGCCTGGCCAGATCGAAGGGCGCGGCCACCAGGGCTCCTTCGGTTAGCAGCCCATAGATCAAGTGCCCTGTGGGTGCATAATGAACATCCCTGCCCCCCTCGACCACAATCCTTTTCTCTCCTGTCTCCAGTGAAAGCACCAAAATCTGCTGGTCGTCAGAACCTCTCCAGACGGTCAAGAGCACGGTCTTCCCATCGGGCAGAATCTTTGGTCGGCGATAAGAAAGCTCATCCTTATCCGGGTCGGGGACAGCTAGTCTCTCTGGCGTCCCTCCAGCCGCTGAGATGCTGTAGAGTCCTCCTGCTCCAGTCGTGAACACGATCGTGCCTCCAGGACCCCAACTTCCGTACGGTATAAGAAAAGGAACTTCGCCCAGGGTTATTGGTGGACCTCCCTGGAGGGCAACCTTTTTTAATTTGCCCTCGGCGAAAAAAGCCACCGACTCACCATCGGGTGAGAAAAACGCGTCTGTTATGACACCCTCGGTCCCGGGAATCGGCTCAGCCGTTAGGCCATCAAGCGGACGCACGTAGAGTTGAGTCGTGTTGCCGCGGGTTGCGCTGTAGACAATGAGCCTTCCGTCGGGTGAGATGGCCAGCTCATTCCCAGCTATGTCGGTCAAGGGTGCAGTCGCTGGGGGGGTAACCACTAACTGAGTGAGAGGTTGCGACGCGGGTGGGGAGGACGGAATGAGACTCCAGATTGCGAGGCTCGTAACGATAGCAGTCAGAGCGACCACTCCGGCCATCATCGCCCACCGCCGTGGCCCGGACTGGACTGGACTGTACACCCCGCTGGGCGATACTGTTGTCGGCTCTTCAAGTGCCAGCTTTATCTCAATTCGGAGGTGGGCTATGTCACGCAGGCGGTCATGCGCGTCCTTGGTGAGACATCGGCGCAGCAACTCTTGGATTCTCCAAGGTGTGGTGGCCGGTAATGCCTTCCAGTTCGGCTCGCCTTCCAGGACTTTGGCTAGAGTGTCCGTGACCGTCTTTCCACCGAAAGTTCGCTTACCTGTTAACAATTCATACAGCACACAACCAAAAGCAAAAACATCGCTTCTCTTGTCAACTTCTTCACCGCGTGCCTGTTCCGGACTCATGTAGGCTGCTGTTCCCAGGATCACACCTGCTCTCGTCATCTCCTCAGTCAGTGTTGGTGATTGTGAAATGTCAGTAACCGGCGGCTCTACCTCGAACGCCTTAGCCAGACCAAAGTCCAGGATCTTGACCTTGCCCTCTGGAGTGACCTTTACATTGGCAGGTTTCAGGTCACGGTGGATGACGCCCTTCTCGTGGGCAGCTTCCACCCCTTCGGCGATCTGGCGGCATACTTCCAGGGCTTCCTCTACTGGCAGTGCGCCTTTGGCTACACGCTCAGCCAGGGTGTCACCTGGGACCAACTCCAGCACAAGGAAATGAATGTCATCTGAGTGCTCAAAGCTGTGGATGGCTGCGATGTTGGGGTGATTGAGTGAGGCCAGAAGTTTGGCTTCTCGTTCAAAGCGAGCCAGCCGCTGGGGGTCTTGGGTGAACTGCTCTGGCAGGACCTTGATGGCGACTTCACGATCCAGCGTTGTGTCCTGGGCACGGTAGACGGTTCCCATACCCCCTTGGCCGATCTTTTCCAGAATCTTGTAATGGCTGATGGTCGTCCCGACCATGAAAAGTCCCCTCCCCCTCGTTGTACAGAAGGAATTGTCCCTAAATGATAAGGCTTAATGGGTTAGAAGGCAAAGTCCACGGTTTTATATACTAAACCGAAAGATAGATGGGG
>JAPUKI010000313.1 GCA_027295745.1 Acidobacteriota bacterium | reverse complement strand
GCCGTCCTCTATCTTCTCCTGGCCATCCTGGTGGTTCAGGGCGCTTCCAGGAAGTCCTTTGTCCTGCGTGCGGCTCCGGCGGCCGGATTAATTTTTCTTTTTCTATTCTTTGATCCGGGGTCTTTGGCCATGGTCCGGATCAACCCAGCCGAGAACGAAAAGCTCATTGAAGTTTGGGAGGGAAGCTCGGGGACCGTGGCCGTGATTGACCGAGGCGGAGACTTCAGGATCAAGATCAACAATTACTATACCCTGGGTGGCTCCGGGTCAGCTCTGCGCGAGGAAGGCCAGACTCACATTCCCCTCCTTATTCACCCCAATCCCAAGTCGGTTTTTTTCCTGGGCATGGGAACCGGCATTACAGCAGGGGCTGTCCTGGATCACCCCGTGGAGAGGGTGGTCATCTGTGAATTGATCCCTGAGGTTATCCTGGCCTCGCGGACCCACTTCGGGGAGTTTGTCAATGGACTGTTCGATGATGAGCGAGTCGAGATCATTGCCGAAGACGGGAGAAATTATCTGCAGGGGACTCCCGAGAAGTTTGACGTCATCATCGCCGATCTCTTCTTCCCCTGGAGAAGAGGTGTCGGATTTCTCTACACGCGGGAACACTTCCAGAGTGTCCAGTCTCATCTCAAGGGGGGCGGACTCTTCGCTCAGTGGCTGCCGCTCTATCAGCTCTCGCAGGAGGAATTTTTCATTATCGCCAGGACCATGCTGGAAGTCTTTACTCAGGTGACACTGTGGCGAGGCGACTTTTTTACAACCAGGCCCATCGCTGCATTGATCGGTCAGACTGAACGAAGGCCACTGGACCCAGAGAGCGTTTTGCAAAATGTCGGGCACTTGAGTCGAGGCAGGACCGTCATTGATCGTCAGGTGCTGGAGGGCCTGCCCTTTTTTTTCTATGGCGGGGACCTGTCTGAGAATCGTAACCTGTGGGAAGATTCTGCAGTCAACACCGACGATCGTCCTCTCATCGAGTACTTCTCGCCCATTACTCAGCGAGAGGAGAAAATCGGGGAGAGGATCTGGTTCAACTCTGACTTGCTCATCGATTTCTACAATCAGTTCGCTGAACAAGTTCCTCCCCGCCAAGATCCCTATTTGAGGAATCTTTCGTCCCAGCAGCTGGAGTACGTCCTGGCCGGCTTGAGTTTCTACAAGGCAGCAGCTTACCGCAAAGCTGGAAACTCGCTGGAGGCCGAGCGTTTTGCTCGAGAGTTTCTGGCCCGGGTTCCTATTCAGATCCCGGTGGAATCCGGGGCGGCGCAAGTGTCTTTCGAGGCTCAGAACTGAAGCGCGGGGTTGTCGTTGCTGAACCTTCCTGTAAACTGTAGAATAGCAAGGCAGGCAACGATAGAGATTACGACTTTTGAGGCTAGAGAAAGGAAAATCTCAATGAAAAAGGTAGCACTTGTCCTATTTTGCGCCGTGGTGATCAACAGTGGAAGTGTTTCTGCCCACGATAGAAAGATTGGTCTCTTGATGGATGCAACCTGCGGTCAGCGCCTGGCCGACTCTCCTGAAGAGGCAGCCTCACATCTCGTGTCCTGTTCTCTGAGAGAGAGCTGCGTGACAGCCGGCTTCGGCGTCCTCATCGAAGGCAAGTTTTACAAATTCGACAAGATGGGAGACAAGCTGGCACTCATGATCTTCCAAAGTACCGACAAGAAAGCCAATGTCAGAGTCAGAGTGGATGCCCACTTCGACAAGGACGTCATTAGCCCCGCTATCCTTGAGCCCTTCAACTAGGGCTAGATCAAGCGTTACTCTTCCGGTGGTTCCTGTAGGACAGTAGAGAGACTGCCAGTGCAAACAGAGCAATGGTGATGGCACTCACCTGAACGGTTCCCGCTGTCAGAATGGGAGCGCCTTCCACCACAACCAGCGGCATGGGGTACTCCGCACTCTCACCACGTTCCTCAATGAACTCGACCCGTTTGCCGTCGGCGTATAGCTGCCAGGCCTTGAATGTATAGTCGCCTGGTTCTTCCGGCACGTTCATGCTCATGTAAAACATCATGAAGGTTTCTCGGGGGGCTTCTCCACCTGTCCAGGAGGCCTTATAGACTCGCCCTTCATCGTCAAATTCGACATTCAGGTCCCAGCCCGGGACGTGCTGAAAGGAATTGATGTCACCCCCGTTATTCCGCCATTCCTCACCGACTTCTAGGCCCAGTTCGATCACGGGGTTGGCGAATTCAACGGGAGCCCGAATGAAAAACACCATGTGTTGACTTCCTGCCGGGGCCGTGCGCGGATTGACGGAGACGTGTGCCAGTAGGGGCACTGAGAAGATCCCCACCATCATGATTGCGACAAGAGGTAAAGTAAATTTTCTTCTCTGCATGATTGAGTCCTCCTAAAGTATTCCTGAAGTTGATCTTACAGGCCGCCGATTCGCAAGTGTTTTTTCGACTCTGTAGAAGTTTGGATTGTGCCGTTTTACTACATGTCGTAGTATTACCGCAAGATTTTTTTTGGCTCTCAAAACTCACCCGGTTTTGCAGGTTGCGATGACAAAGTCTACCGACATGGTTTTTTTGAGAAAGAACAATTTCTGGCTCGGAGTTGGACTGGTGATCGCCCTGGCTGCCAGCCAGGGTCTGGCCCAGAATCAGCTGGATATGGAACGGGCCCTGGAAATGTACGTTGATCGCAATCCTGCCCTTCAAGCGGCACGAGAGCAGATCGAGATGGCTCGCGGACGGCTCGATCAGGCGGGACTCTGGCCCAATCCAACTTTCAGCTACAGCCAGGAGGGTTATCCCTTTGGACAACCTGGGGCCAGCTTCTCTCAGGATCAAGAATACCTGTTTTTGGCCGGTCAGCTGTTCGAGTTGGGAGGGAAAAGAGGCTATCGAAGGGAAGTTGCCAGGCTGGATCTGGATGCCAGCCAACTCAAAATTGAAAATGTGATTCGACTCGGAAAGGCTCACCTCAAACACCTCTTTCTCCGAGCCTATTATGAGCAGAGAAAAGGAGACATCGCTCAGGAGCTTTTCAGCACCTATGAAACATTGCGGGAAATTCACCAGGTGCGTCTTGCAGCCGGCGACGTCTCCGGTCTGTCGCAGCTCAAGATTGAAGCGGAAGTCCTTCGCTATGTGACAGCGGTTACAAGGGCCCAAACGGAGTTCACGCGGGCCTGGAATGAATTGGCAGCATTGCTGGTATGGCTGCCACAGGCACCTCCCCAACTCGAGGTTTCAGATGCTGGGGACGGCGTGGAAGAATCACTGGAGGAGCTGCAGCAACTGGCCTTGCAGTCCCGGCCAGACCTTGCCGCCCAAAGGGTGGAGGTCAGGAAGAGCCAAGCCGATGTGACCCTTCAGAAAGCCGGGAAAATCCCCGACCTCACCGTGGGAGGAGGTTACAAGCAAGATTTTGGTCAGGACACCTATTATCTTGGGGTCGAGCTGCCTCTTCCTTTCTTTAATAGAAACCAGGGCAGGATAGGGGAGAAGGCGGCCGAAGCGCGGCGAAGTCAAAACCTGCTGACCTGGCAGGAGCTGCAGGTGATGAGAGAAGTTGAGAGTACCTTTCGGAACTTCATGACTCACCGTCAGAACGTGGTGCGAATACAAGACACGGTGATTGATCAGGTCAATCAGGTCGCCAGTATCACGCGGCAGTCCTACCTGGAAGGGGAGGCCAGTTTGCTGGATTATCTGGATGCGCTGCGCGTTCAGCTGGATACATCGATCGATTACTATGAACTCCTTCACCAAACGAAGCGATCCTTCGTCGATTTGGAAACGGCAGTAGGAGGTAACCTAAATTGACCACAGGAATGAGTCTACGAGGGATGGCTGTTAGCGTCTGTCTGCTTCTGGTTGGGAGCTATGGCTGCAACGAAGCGGTATCAGACACTCCTCCAACCACGGTTGAGATTACCCATACCGATGAGAGTGGAATGGAACACACTCACACCGTCGCCGCTGCCGAGCAAGAGAATTTTGGAGTGACGGTCTGGACGGACAAGTTTGAGCTGTTTTTGGAGTATCCGCCTGTTCGGGCCGAGATCCCGGCCGTCTTTGCCGCCCACCTGACCGAGTTGAAGGGCTCCAAACCGGTGACTGAAGGGCCCGTGGTCTTCCGCTTTATGAAAGGCCAGGAGGTGGTGAAGATGCTCATGATGGGGAACACTGAGACGCCTGGGATCTTTGCTCCTGACGTCACCTTTGATGGCCCTGATGAGTTGAGATTGGTCATCGAGATCATGAATGATTCTCTGGAAGGAGAGATCGATGCAGGTTCCATTACGGTCCATGAGGTGTTCGCCGCTCCTGCCCAGCCTCTGGCTGAAGTGGACTTAGCCCTGATAACCTACCTGAAGGAGCAGCAGTGGCTGCTACCCTTTGAAACAGCCACCGTCCAGAAGCGAGTCCTGATGCAGTCTGTTCAGGCTGCCGGCGAAATCATAGCGAAGTCCAGTCAAGCGACATTCGTGTTCCCTCCTATCAGCGGTCAATTGATGGAGCCACCTGCCGGGATACCCCTCCTGGGAGCGAGAGTCGAGCGCGGACAATTGCTGGGCTGGATTGACCCGACTCCAGATCAGCAGAGCAACATCGGCAGTAATCAGGTACAAACCGGTCTTTCGCTGGTTCAGTTCAAGACACTCGTGGCCAGCGCAGACGCATCCTTGGCCCAGGAGCGGTCCCGATTGCAGCTGGCCCGTACCCAGCTGGCGCGTGTCGAACGGCTGTACGAGCTGCAGGCGGTATCGCAGTCTCGCCTGGAAGAGAGCACAAGTGCAGTCGAGATACGTGAGGCTGCTCTGCGAGCGGCGGAAGAAGTTCGACTAAGCCTGGAGGAAGCCCAAGCGCAAATTCAGGGGCCGGGCCGGAACGTGCAGCAGTTGGGAACCCGCATCCCTCTGGAAGCTCCCATTGCGGGAACCATCGTGGAGGTGAGCGCCATCTCAGGTGCATTCGTGGAAGCTCAGCAGGTTCT
>JAPUKI010000312.1 GCA_027295745.1 Acidobacteriota bacterium | reverse complement strand
ACCGATTCTCCGGGTGCAGCCCTCCCGGGTTGGAGCGTGCATCAGGAAATGGAGCTGTTTGTGCAAGCGGGGAGTTCTCCCATGGAAGCTCTCCAGGCAGCGACCCTAAACAACGCCAGGGTCTTGAACAAGCAACGCGACCTCGGCACCCTCGAGCCCGGCAAATACGCAGACCTGGTCATCCTTGACGCCGATCCTCTGGAGGATATTACTCATACCCAAGAAATTCACCTGGTCATCAAGGATGGTCTGGTGCTGGATCCAGGAGTTCTACTGAAGCAGAACATCGAGCAGTTCGGAGCAAGAGGAGAGCGAAGCTTCGACCGTTCCAAGCCGACTCAGTAGTCAGGGTGAAAATCGAGGCCAGACACAGCAATCGAACTTTTCACATCGACCTGGAAGAGCAAGAGAGTTCCGATTCCGGATCTCTTTTTAAAATAAGGATCCAAAGGCCCGACGGGGAGCAGGTTCTCCGGGTGCGCGTATTGAGTCGCAGCCAGGAACGTTGGACGCTGGAAGTGAATGGGCAGATCGAAGATGTCCTGGTGTCCGAGAAAAAAGACGAGCTGCTGATTGACTGGAACCATCAAACCTTTGCCATCCAGATCTCCCCTCTGAGGGAGAAGTTGCCAAGGACTTTACTCCCACCTGAAACACCGCGGATAGCATCCCTCACGGCCCAAATGACAGGAAGGGTCATTGCGGTTCTGGCCGTAAAGGGCGAGGTGGTCGAAGTGGGGCAAGGTCTGGTCGTCATCGAAGCCATGAAGATGCAAAATGAGCTCAAGTCGCCCAAGTCGGGAACCGTAATGACCTGCAATGTCCAGGAAGGAGAAATTGTCAACGCCGGAGATCTCCTGTTTGAGATTGACTAGCGGCTAGCCACAGGCTGCCCTTGAGACTCTCTCAGCAGCTCCCCTACAAGGTAGAAGGAGCCGGCTGCGACCACGGTTGCGGCCCCGGAAAGCCGGGCCTGACGGTAGGCAACAACAGGATCTCCTATGGGAAGGCCTGAGGGACAGAAGACCTTGAGCTCCTCAATGGTGGCCGAGCGCCGGGAGTTGACACGGGTGAGATAAATCCGCTCGAAGCAGCCTGCCAGACTTTCCAGAACTATAGCGATATCCTTGTCTCCCATCATGGCAAACACCAGTGCGCGGGGAGCTGGAGTAAACTGGCTGAGGAAACTCACCAGGTTTTTGGCTGCATCCCGATTATGGGCCCCGTCCAAAACCACTGTGGGATCCTTTCCGAAAAGCTGGATTCTTCCCATCCAACTCGTTTCTTCAATCCCCTTTTCAATACAGGAGGCGGACACGGAGAAACCGGACTTGCTCAGAATCTCGACTGCCTGTATGGCCAAAGCCGCGTTTTTAACCTGGTGCTGACCGTACAGTGGGAGCTTTCCCTCAATCCCGTGGAAGTGGAAGGAATACCTCCCGTCCTCAGACTCCACGCACCGAATTGCCGGGGAATCCAATTCGTGAAGTTCGACCTTTTTTCTGGCCGCCTCACCCAGGAAAACCCGCCTCACTTGAGACCGCTGAGGAGCCATCAGTGCAGATCGTGACTGCCCCAGAATGCCCGCCTTTTCATAAGCCACTTCTTCCAGAGTCTCTCCCAGAAATTTTTGGTGGTCCAGTCCCACCGGAGTCAGGATGGCGAGAAGAGGATCAACGACATTGGTGCTGTCCAGGCGCCCTCCCATACCCACCTCCAGAGTGGCGAGCTCCACCTTCTGTTCGGAAAAATAGAGGAAAGCGACAGCCGTTAAGGTCTCGAAGTAGGTGGGGTGAAAGGAATTTTTCAATTCGTGGATAGCATCGACGACGCGCGTGAGATAGTGAGCAAATATCTGGGGCGTGATGGGAAGGTGATCCACCACGAAACGCTCCTCCACTCGAAGGAGATGGGGTGAGGTATACAGTCCATTGCGAATCCCACAGGCAGTGCAAACTGAATTGAGGAAGCGGGCCACTGAACCCTTTCCATTGGTCCCGCCAATCAGAACACAAGGGTACTTCAAATGTGGATTGCCCAGTACCTCAAGAAGTGCTCGGATCGTTTTCAATCCGAACTTCATGGTCATCACTTCGTCGCCAAGCTTTTCCAGGTAGACGAGGCACTGGGCGTGATTCATACCTTCAGGTTTCAGGTTTCAGGTTTCAGGGGCGTGTTGCTCAAATCATTTCCGACCCGTCTTCGCGGCCTGAGGTGTAAAGTGCCAGCACATGGTTTACAACTTGTGCCAGGACATTCTTTACACTTTTATGGGCTCCTACTCCCCGGTCTGTTGTCTATTGTCTGTTGTCAGCTGTCAGCTGTCAGTTGTCAGCGGTTCTGTGGTCTATTGTCAGCTGTCAGTTGTCAGCTGTCAGCGCTCTCCCATAAACAGCAGCCAGTCGGCAATGAATTCGCGAAGATCTTGTCGTGAGAGCACGGCATCCAGCATCCCATGCTCCAGCAGGAACTCGCTTCGCTGGAAGCCATCGGGTAGCTTCTGGCGGATGGTTTGTTCGATAACCCGCGGACCGGCGAATCCGATCAGGGCCTTTGGCTCTGCGATGTTCAGATCCCCCAACATGGCAAAGCTGGCGGTGACTCCTCCCGTGGTTGGATCGGTCAGCAGGGAGATAAAGGGAATGCGCTCCTCGTCCAGTCGAGCGAGGGCACTACTGATTTTGGCCATTTGCATCAGTGAAAGAACTCCCTCCATCATGCGTGCTCCACCGCTTGCGGAAACAACGATCATGGCTTTTTGGGTATTGAGGGACCGTTCAATGGCTCTCGTGATCTTTTCACCCACCACGGAGCCCATGCTGCCCCCAATAAAGCTGTATTCCATGGCAGCACACACCACCTCATGACCGTGGATGCTGCCTTCGGCATTCACCACTGCTTCATTGCTTCCCGTCGACTGGATGGCCTTTTCAAGACGTTCTCTGTAATTCTTCCTGTCAACAAACTGAAGTGGATCGGAGGACTTCAGGTGGGCGTCGAATTCCTTGTACTGACCGTCATCCAACAGGAACTTAAGACGTTGGCGGGCGTTGATCTTCGAGTGATAGGAACATTTCGGACAGACAAAAAGATTGCTGGTCAGTTCCTTTTTCCAAATAAAGTTTTCGCAAGCCGGGCACTTGCTGAAAAGCCCCTCAGTCCGGACTCGCCGCTCTTTCTCAACAGGAGTCTGAAGTGGAGGTTTCTCCTTTTTAAACCAAACCATGTCCTCATCATGATAGAGGAAAAGAACTCGAAGGAACAACTCTCCCACCGCAGCCAGCCCACTCAAAAGCTATGTCAAGGTCTTTGACAGGTGGAGGCGGGAACTATATACTTTTTTTCGCCCATTGAGACCGCTCGCCGCCGACGGTCAGGGGAAGCTTTCAAAAACTTCGAAAACACCCATGCGACAACGAGAGCTCAAGCTGTTGGAGGAACGGCAAATTCTTTCAGTGTCCGAGCTTGTCAAAGGTGTCAAAGTTCAACTGGAAGCCCATTTTCAAGACCTGTGGGTGCGGGGAGAAATTTCCAACTTCAAAACCCCCAGCTCCGGACACAGTTATTTCACCCTCAAAGACAGCGATGCTCAAATCAGGGCGGTTTGCTTTAGAATGCGAAACCGGCTCTTGAAGTTTCGTCCCCAGGACGGAATGGATGTCATTGCCCGCGGCTCGGTCTCTGTCTATCCTCCCCGCGGTGAGTTTCAGCTGGTGGTGGAATTCATGGAACCGGTGGGTCCTGGAGCTCTACAACTTGCCTTTGAACAATTGAAAGCCAGGCTTCAGTCGGAAGGGCTGTTCGACGAGGCCCATAAGAAAGATCTGCCACTTTTGCCCGCCAAGATCGGGGTGGTCACTTCTTCCACTGGAGCCGCAATTCAGGACATATTAAGGGTGCTCTCGCGCCGCAATGACCGAGTCAACATCCTGATCTTTCCGACAAGGGTCCAGGGAACTGGAGCTGCCCAGGAAGTGGCACGGGGAATCCAGTATCTGGACACGAGAGAGGATATTGATGTGATCATTGTGACTCGGGGCGGTGGATCTCTGGAGGACCTGTGGGCATTCAACGAAGAAGTGGTGGGGCGGGCGATTTTTGACTGCCGCAGTCCCGTCATCTCGGCTGTGGGACACCAGACTGATTTCACCATTTCTGATTTCGTTGCCGACTTAAGGGCACCGACACCATCGGCGGCCGCCGAGATTGTCTCGGGAGCGCGGGAAGATTTGTGCATGCGCGTGGAAAGCCTCCGGAAACGGTCAATCCAAGCCTTTCGTCTCGGCCTCAAGGACCGACGTGAACGGCTTCGCCGATTGGCTGCCAGCCGTGCCTTTGTGGATGCTGAGAGCAAATTGAGATTCTTCTTACAACGTCTCGATGAACTTCACTCCCGTTTAGTCAAGACCCTTCCCACGCTCTTTATCTTGCTTCGCCAAAGGTGCCTTCAACAGAACCTGCTGTTGCGGCAACAAATTCAGTTCTATCTGCAGTCCAAGAAACATTTGATCACGGCCAGCAGTGGTCAACTTCAGGCTTACTCTCCACTGGCGGTATTAGAACGAGGCTATGCTATCGTTACCACGACGAGCAAGGAGGTGGTCCGTGACCCTGATCAGATCAGGGAAGGGGACGAGGTTGGCGTTCGTGTGCAGCACGGCCAGTTCCGAGCGCAAAAGTTATGACAGCCACAGAGTATAAAGACTTCGAAAATGCCTTAGGCCGCCTTGAAGGCATTGTGGGGGAGCTGGAAAAAGGGGAACTGGCACTCGAGAAAGCCCTCAAGCTTTTTGAGGAAGGTATTAAAATCTCCCGATTTTGCAATGCCAAATTGGATGAAGCAGAGCGAAAAGTAGAAATTTTGTTGAAGGACGAGCAAGGAGATATCACTGAAGAACCCTTCCAGCCTGAGGGAGCGTCAAAAGGTTGAAAAGAGAGACCACAACCGTTCTGAAAAGTGACTTTGCCATCCAGGATTACTTAAAAGAGCAAAAGCTGATCCTGGACGAATACCTGGACCGTTTCTTACCCCCGGCCCACTCCCAGCCGGAAATCATTCACGAAGCAATGCGCTACAGTGTCTTCTCCTCTGGAAAGAGGATTCGTCCCATTCTCGCCCTGGCCACAGGCGACGCTCTGGGGGGAGACTTTAAAAAATTGATCCATCTGGCTGCTGCGCTGGAGATGATCCACACCTACTCGCTCATCCATGACGATCTTCCTGCCATGGATGACGATGATTATCGAAGAGGCCAACTGAGCACACACAGAGAGTTCGGAGAAGGTATCGCTATTTTGGCGGGAAATGCACTCCTGGTCAGAGCTTTCCAACTGCTAACTGAACTTCCAGTTCAAGCGGAAGAGACCGAAACCAAAGTTGTTGTTCTGGATCAAGTTTGTCGAGCTACCGGCACCAAAGGGGGAATGTTAGCCGGACAGGTGATGGACCTGGTGAAGCAGAGCAAACCATTCTCCGCCCAACAGCTGGAGCAAATTCACTCGGCCAAGACCGGTGCCTTGATCCTGGCTTCAGTGTACTGTGCCGCCCTGTTGTCGGGGGCTTCAGAGGAGGCTTCGGAAAAACTCAGGGCCTTTGGCCAAAAGATAGGCCTGGCGTTTCAGATTGTGGACGACATTCTGGATGTGGAAGCCTCTACACAGGACTCGGGAAAGACCCCGGGCAAGGACCATCTCAGTGGAAAAGCCACCTATCCTGCCTTGTACGGTCTCCAGGCCAGTCGGAAACTTGCCATCGAGCTGGTGGAAACAGCCATCCAGGAAATTGAGTTTCTGGGTCCTCGGGGTGAAATTCTGAGAGAGCTAGGTCGATTTATCTCGGTACGAAGATTCTGAACCGCTGACAACTGACAACTGACAATAGACAATAGACAATAGACAATAGACAGCTGAGAGGTTCTCTCTTTCTCTCTACGAGCGAAGCGAGTTCTCTCTACGAGGGTAGCGAGTTAGGCAGCTGACAACAGGACGAAAACACGACAGCACAAAAGCACGACAGAGCAAAACCAAGAAAAGGCTCGATTCTCTTTTAGTGGAAAGAGGACTGGCTGAGAATCGCAAGAGTGCAGCTGCATTCATCTTGAGAGGAGTCATTCTGGTAGAAGAGCAACGAGTCGACAAACCAGGAACTCTCATCGACTCCACTGCTGCAATCCGGAGCACCTTCGCAGACCGGAAGTATGTCTCCCGAGCAGGCTTAAAATTGGAAGCTGCCCTACGCCAATTCGCAGTTCGGGCCAAAGGGAAGATCTGTCTCGATCTGGGTGCTTCAGCCGGCGGATTTACTGACTGCCTGCTCCAACAGGGGGCCGCTAAAGTTTATGCTTTTGACGTGGGTCGTGGACAACTTCATTGGAATCTGCAACAGGATGCCCGGGTGGTGGTTCGCGATTCCATCAACGTTCGGCATCTCACCCGGTCAATGGTAGATGACCCGATTGATCTGATTACCGTCGACCTGGCCTTCATCTCTCTGCGTCTGATCTTGCCACGTCTGAAACAGTTCTCTGGAGCCAAGGTCATCGCTCTGGTGAAGCCTCAATTTGAAGCTCGCCGAGACGAGGTGGGGGCAGGAGGAATTATCCATAGTACACAGCTCCAGGAGCAGATCCTGCAGCGGGTGAAACGCTTTACTTTAAGTGAAGAGCTGAGCATTCTCGATGAAATGGTCTCTCCGCTGGAAGGGCGAAAAGGAAATCAAGAATACTTTCTCTTCTTAAGCGTTCAGTGAATCAACCAGGTTGTTCAGATACTGTGCGAGTGAATCCATGTTGCTGTCAAACTCTCTCCAGAAAGCACCTATTCCCGATTGGGCTGTGTCGGAAACAACCTTGGGCGCTAAACAGGGAACCTTGTGCCTGGAGGCAACCTCCAGAGCAATAGCACTTTCCATGTCACAGATTCGCGCCCCAAAATTCCGATAAAGTACCAATCTCGACCTGGCTCGCAAGACGGCAGTAGAGAGGGTGAGTCCGCGACCTGCAATTTCCCAGCCACCAGACTCTCTTAGCATGGCTGTCAACTCAGGATCCGCTGGGAAGCAGGAGCCATCCTTCAGACACCATTCTTCCGGGAAAATCACCTGCCCGATTCTCAGGGAAGGATCCAGCTGCCCGGCAGTACCAGTAAAAATGAGAAGCGAAGGAAGACTAGATTGAAAACTTTTTTCCAGGTTTGTCCCGGTCCGACGGCCACCCAAACCCGTAACCAAGAAGCGACAATCGACCTGAAGGCGTCCGCGTAGGGCAGTTAACTCTTTTCTTAAGGCACAAGCGATGAGTAGTTCAGTCTTTCCTTTACTCACAACCACTGCTCCTCCGGTGAAAAAGTTTTCCGATTCGCGCTGAATTTTATAGCATCATTGACACCTCAAATGATATCTATCTGTCATGCGCTGTCCATTTTGTAATCATCGCAAGGATCGGGTAGTCGATTCCCGTGAGGGTAAAGAAGGGAATGTGATTCGCCGGCGACGGGAATGTCTGGATTGCAAGCGCCGGTTCACCACCTACGAAAGAATGGAAGACATCCCCTACATGGTGGTCAAGAAGGGAGGAAGACGAGAGAGATTCGACCGGTCCAAGCTGTATCAAGGCCTCCTGAGAGCCTGCGAAAAGAGACCGGTGCCTGCCCGTCACCTGGAAGAAATCGTGGATGTGGTGGAGCAGCGTTTTCTCGAAACGCCGGATCGCGAGCTCACCTCGAAAGTAATTGGTGAGTATGTCATGAAGCGTCTTAAGGAGACTGACAAGGTCGCCTACTTGCGGTTTGCTTCAGTGTACCTGGAATTTGAAGACTTGAGAGAGTTTATACGGGAGATCAACCCACTTCTTGAGTAAGTGCCCCGTTTTCTCCATAAAGCAACCTTAGCTGCTGGATCGAGGCACTAAACGATCCTATGGACATAAGCAAACTGTGTGAGAAGGACCTGACCGATTGGCTTCGGGACCGTTCTCAAAGTTTTCCCTCGTCGATTATTCAACACATTGGAGATGATTGTGCTGTCTTTGATCCCCCTCTCAAATCCAACCTGGCCATCACCACAGATATGCTCTTGGAAGACGTACACTTTCGGCGCCACTGGATCAGTCCCTATTTCCTGGGCCGAAAGTCTCTGTTGGTCAACCTCAGTGATTTGGCTGCGGTAGGTGCTCGACCTTACGCCTGCCTGCTGGGTTTGGCTTTACCTGCGGATCTCCCCCCAAACTACTTTCACTCCTTCATGAAGGGACTCTTGGAGGAGGGAGCTCGATGGAATACCCCACTGATCGGAGGAGATTTGTCGCAAAGTGCCAGCATCTTTGTGAGCGTGACGACCTGGGGCTTCTTCGAAACCGGTCGTCCCGTTTGGCGTTCCCAGGCCCAGGATGGGGATACACTGGTTTTAATAGGAGAAATCGGGCTTTCTCGACTGGGCCTTGAGATCCTCCGAAGGGAAGGTTCCTCTGAGCTCTGGAAGATTGACAACGAAGCTTCTCTGGCCCAATGGGCGGGAGAGAATTTTCGATATCGGTGCCTCAAAGCCCATTTCTTACCCCAAGCCCTGGTTCAAGTTGGTAGCTGGTTGTCCGAAAATCAAGTGGCTAATGCCATGATTGACATCAGCGACGGGCTTTCTTCTGACCTGCTTCAGATTGTCCAGCAAAGCAACTTGACGGCAGAAATTGATTTGGACCACCTACCTTTACCCGAAGGGAGCATTGGTGAGGTCAACAGCCTGGAAGCGGCACTCAATGGCGGAGAAGACTATGCCCTGCTCTTTACAGCTTCCCAGAAACAAATGGAGCGGCTGAGTTCAACCTTCCCAAGCGAATTTCCACCCTACCGGGTTATTGGCCACCTCTCCCGGGGGGAGCCTAGTGTGTACCTCAAGCGAGGGGGCCAACGGGAAAGCTGTGAAGCGGGAGGGTTTGATCACTTCAGAAGCTGACCGCACAGTTGAAAGTCCGTGCTAAGATAAGCGCACACCTTTGTGATGACAACATTTATTCGAATCGACAAACTGCTTCTGGTCGGCTGTCTGTGCTCAACCCTCAGCGCTCAGTCTTCGGACTCGGTGGCAGATCTCGTCAACATGGATCTCACGGTTGACGTTCGTATCTTCACCGTTTTGGCGGCCCTGAACGCTGCGGGGTTTAACTTTGAGACCCCGGGAAGGGAGATGTCCCAGGTCCGCCAGGCTCTCCGGCAAGAACTTCAACAGACAGATCCCGACCTCCTGGAGCGGCTTCAAACCTTCTACAATGGCCATCGGCAGGGCAGCGACCGGGGTGCCGACCAGGTGGCCTATATCTCCCTGGCCCTGTTGCTGTCAGGACCACCTGATTTCCAGCTGACCGTGAAAGCGGAAGACCTGCCAGGAGATGCTTGGCAAGTACTCGGATTTGAGAATCTGGTCCAGGAATTTTACCAAAAGGCGGGTATCGCATCCTTGTGGCAACGCTATCAACCAGCCTATACAGACGAGCTGACAGCCTATCGACCGGTTTTGAGAGAGATGATCCAGCAAACTTTGCAATATTTCAGGATTCCGCCGCGCTTTGTCCTTGACCGGAAGATTATCCTCCTTCCCGACCTCCTCAACGCTAAGACTATTGTCAATGCCCGCAGCCTCGATCGGGTCTACTACATTGTGGTTGGTCCCACAGACAACGCGGCAGAGAATCATCATCAGCTCCAACATGGGTACCTCCATTTTCTGATCGATCCCCTGGTGGAAAAGTTTGGACTCCTGCTACTGGAACACGGCGATCTTCTGGAGCTTGCCCAGAGACAACCTCAACTGCAAGAACAGTTTCGGAACAAATACTTTCTACTGGTAGCAGAGTCCTTGATCGAAAGTGTTCTCTTGCAGCTTCACAAGCCGGAGGACCTCAACCGCGAAGTGGCCAACCTGTTCCGTCAAGGCTATATTTTTGTCCCTTACTTCCTGCGAGGTCTCACGCGATACGAGCAGACGGAGCAGATTTCCTTTCCGTCTTATGTGGAAAACCTCTTTCAGGACATGCAACCGTCACAGATTGAGGAGGATGCGAAGACCATCGCAGCTCTTGAGGATGAGCTGAAGATGGAGCAGGCAAAACAGGCTGATAACCAAAGGAGGTTTCAGGAGGAAGTCGATCAGCGCAACCGGTTGAGTTCCCTGCTGAACCAAGCAGCGATCCTGCTCTCGAACAGTGAGTATCAAGCCGCAAGTGAACGGCTCGCGAGCCTCCTGGAAGAGGATCCCGAGAATGGAAATGCTTACTTTTATCTCGCTCAAATCGCTTCTCAGAGGGCGCAATACGAGCAAGCCTTCCAGCATTATAGCCGGGCCGCCGGCTCCCCTGGCGTTCCCGATTGGGTTCGGGCCTGGTCCCTGCTTCGGATTGGTAATTACCACGCCTTCCAAGCCCAATTTGGCGAGGCTCGCATTTCCTTTGATCAGGTCCTGGAGATGGAAGGCGATTTGCAAGGGGCCAAAGAGGAGACTCAAAAATCTCTCGAGCAGTTACCCTAAGTATCTAATGCATAATCCGGGCTAGGTACATAGGGCGCTGGGCTTTCATCGTTCTCTTTTTTATGACAGAATTCTTCAGTGATCGAAAACAACAGTCGAATCAATGATTCTGGAGACGAAATATTGGAGAATAAAATGAAGCATCTCTTGTCTGGGTTCACACTGGCAGCACTCGCTTCAGTACTGTGGCTCTCAGCTGCTCCCCAGCAGTCTGCTGGCTTCCAAATCGAAGATAATCTTTACACCAATACAAGAATTGGGTTCACGCTCCAATTCCCGGCAACCTGGGTCGTGCTCGAGGTGGCCGGTCAGGCAGGCACCACATTGCGAGGTTCGCCCTCAGACTCTGACCTTCCCAGGCTGGTGGTGTTTTCCAGCGCCCTGTCCGACAGCACATTCGTGAACCAGGTGCTGCAGACCGGACAGGGCTATCTGGCTACAGCTAGGGCCGAACTGGAGAATCAGAATTTTGAGCTGCGGGGCGATACCCATCAGGTCGCATTTGGCAACACCCTGTTTTACCGCATGGACTTCCGTAGTCGCGGCCGTAGGAACAGGACATACCAGTCTCTGATAGCTGCCGTAGGCGACAACTCACTCATCAGCATTAAGGCTCTCGGGAGCTCCGAAGAGGAGGTCGAGGAGGTGTTGCAATCAGTCGAGACGCTGACCTTTTTCGACCCCGAATTCGCTGCCTGGGAAGTGGTAACCCAGACGACTGTGCCTGAAGAAGTGATTCGCGTGGGAAAAGACTTCCTGGACCATTTTCCTGAAAGCACACTTGCCGCCTTTGTTCACAAACGTATGGCGATCTCTTACCGGCAACTCAACGACTTTGACAATGTCGTCCTTCACGCTGAGAAAGCTCTCGAATTGAGTCCGGATGACTTCGAAGTACGTCCTATGCTGGCTCTGGTCTTTGCCGAACGAGGTGAAAATAACAGAGCGATCGACTACTCCCAACAGGGACTGGAAATCCTGGAGACAACAGAGAAACCTGACGACAACCCGGTTGGTCCATGGATAATGCTGAGAAATCGAGCTATGGCTGACGCCAACTACGCTCAGGGACTGGCTTATCTGAAGAAATCACTGACCATGGCAGGGGACCCAAAGTTCACCTTAGAAAGATCGGTCGAATACCTCGAAAAGGCGGCAGAGTCGGAGCCCGAATACGATCGAGCTTACTTCCGGCTGGGCGACGCTTACTCCAGGTTGAATGACGCCGAGAAGGCCATCCAAAGTTACGCCCGAGCCGTAGCCGCCAATGGAATCGCGTCGGAGCTGGCTGCCCAGATGCTGGAGAAAGTCTTTGTAGCTCTCAACAGAGATGTAGAAGGCATCGGGCAGGTAACACAAGAGCAGCGGGAGTTTATCCAGCAGAAACTCGCTGAAAGAGAAGCAAGCATCCAGCAGCTGGAGGCGGAGGAAGAGCAAAGGTTACAGCGCCAACTGGAGCAGCAGGAACAGCTACTGATGCAGCAGCAGGAACAGCCTCCGCAGCAGCAGCGGCAACAACCACAGCCCCCGGCCAGCCGCTATTAATTTCAGCTGGTTCCTTGAAACCTTGAGGGGTTCTTACATACCCTCTCCCCATGGGAAAGACCAATCCTGGTAAGCCTTCCGCCAGGCTCAAAGAGTTGCAGGAGCTGGAAGCCCGACTCGGTTATTCCTTCACCAATCGGCGACTTTTAGAGCGGGCACTCACCCACACTTCTTTTACGAACGAGCAGAAGTCGAGTTTTGAGGGAGAGACTTCAGAGAGTTACGAAGTTCTCGAATTTCTGGGCGACAGCATTCTCGGCTATCTCATCAGCGAACACCTCTTTCGAACCCATCCATCACTAAACGAGGGAGAGCTTTCAAAGATCAGATCCTATCTTGTCTCGGCCAACCATTTGGCTTCTCTCTCTCGGGAGTTGGATTTGGGAGCCTTTCTGAGGCTGGGCCACGGCGAAGAGAAAACAGGGGGGAGGAAAAAAGAGGGCCTTCTGGCAGATCTTTTTGAAAGCCTCGTTGCTGCCATCTCTCTCGATGGAGGATTGGAACCCACTCGTCGCTTTGTTCTCTGGCGGTTTGGTTCCGGGCTTGAGAAGCTCGCCCAGGAGGAACTGGATTTTCAAGACGACAAGTCCCTGCTACAAGAAAAATTGCATGCCCGAGGATTGAGGGAACCAACATATCGCGTGGTGGAGGAACTGGGGCCAGATCACAGCAAAAAGTTTGTGGTCGAAGTTCACATTCGCGGCCAATGCTGGGGCAAGGCCAGCGGCAAAACGAAAAAAGAAGCTCAGCAAAGGGCTGCTGGAAAGACTCTCGAGAGGTTTGAAGAGATCCTCAGGCGGCCAGCTGACTAGCCCGGGTAATGCATCATCCAGGCTAATTCTGCACAAAGAACCAAAAGATCAGCAAGGTTGTCACATCAAAAAGGGCATGGGCCAGCATCGGGGCTACGAGATTCCGGCGCCAAATGTAAAGAAGGCCAAAGCAAAGTCCAAGAATCCCCGCTCCGGCCGCGCTATCGACTCCTTGGAGAGCATGTCCCACAGCGAAGAACAAACTCCACAAGATCAGTCCCACAATGAGCCCCACCCTACGACCGGCCTGTTCACCAGCAACCCTCTTGTGACCGAAGATTCTGAAGAAACAAGTGAGAAAGACTGGTCCTAAATAACGCTCAAACCGATCCAGCACAAAAGCTCGCTGGATCTCCTCCTTAATTCCCCCCACAAGAATGCTGCTGACCAGAAGGAATATCAGAGCACCATAGCCCGTTACCGAATCCAACAGCGGGTTAGTGGTGGAAACATATTGGGGTAAGACGAGTGTGAAGAAAATGCCCACCAAAAAGGTGGAGGCGAAAAGGAAGGGGACACAACTGATTCCCAATAAGGCTTCCCGACCACCCTTTTTCCAAATCCAACCGATTGTGCGAAAGCTTTGGCCCCGAGATCGCAAAAAAAGGGCTATGAGAGCCAGGGAGATACAGGCTTCTGAAGCCAGGGATATAAAGAGAATCCGAGTGTCGCCCAGAAGCTGAGAGCGGCCTATGTTAAAAACCATGAATCCCAGTTGGACGAAAAACACTCCTGCCAGTGCTACCAACAGGACCTCGAAGAGGGCCAGGAAACGGCGTATGAGATCACCTCCTGTCCCAGCTTCAGTCAGAGCCTCTGATGATTCCATGGAGCACACATTCTACGACAACTGCATGATAAATGGGGAACAAACGAAGCTAGTGTCACGTCCCATGAATACCATGACGTTTGTGGCGGCGTGACACTAGGAGCCTGCATTTCTCACACAGATCGTCGCGAGCCACGAGTGGCGCGCAGCGGAAGGGGCGGAAAACAGAGCCGTGGGCTTTAGCCCACGGGCCCGCAGGCTAAAGCCTGCGGCTCCGACTGGCGCGTGACCCGCAAGCGGGTCGCGTAACGCCATCAGGTCGGATCATTGCGCCGATGCAGTAGACCGGGCGTAAGAAATCCGGGCTAGAGATTCCGTCTCTCAGTACTCCCTTGCATAAATACGGTAACGTTTGTTGGGAGCGCGACGGAGTCCATTCTGCAAACGATACCGTATTATATGAAAGGGAGTACTGAGTATAATGAGCCCGGAATCACTCTCACGAGGACTGTTCTTTGAGGAATTGCGCATGGTTCGGCTGAGACAACCTTTCATTTTCTCTGCTCTAGCATTCTTTCTGATCACCACAGGTTTTGCCCGCAACAGAGAAAAAATCAAGCAACTGACGCCCAGCGCTAAGGGTTCGACTGGCCTGTTCAATCTCTTTGTGGCTGATTCCCTGCGCCAGGGTGAATTCAGTCTTGGCCTGAGCCTCACCCATTTCAATCGAGAACCAGGAGATCTTGACTTCACTCTGTTTCCAGTCTCACTCACTGTGGGCTTGCATGATCGCGTCGAGTTCTTTGTTTCCTGGGAAGCTCACCGACAAGTCGATGCCGATGCCATAAGAGTCGACAAGATCGCGTCTGGCGATCCTATCGTTCCCGCACGCCTGAGCAACAGTGCCGGCACGGTGGCATTCTTCAATGGTGCACCTTTCTTGGACGTTGGATCTGGTAAGGGCTCGGGGGAACTCTGGACCGGGTCGAAAATCAACCTTCTTTCCGAGCTGCAGGGTGACCCTCTTGGGCTGGCCATTCAGCCAGTGATCAAGCTTCCACTCTCAGACAGCCGGAGCCGCCTTTTGCAGGGTTTGACAAACGGTGCCCTCGAAGCCGGTTTCGATCTGATTCTGTCGAAGGAATTGCCTCGAGGGGGGACTTTCACCGCGAACTACGGCTATCTCTTTGTAGGCAGCTCGCAGGACGTCAAGCTACAAAACCGACTCAACTACGGAGTCGGTTCTGCGATACCGATCGGCACAGGAAAAATTCGCACCATCGTAGAACTGGTGGGCAGTCTCTTCGTCGGCGAAGGAGAGACAGGAGCCAATCCAAAGTCGCCGTTGGATCTCTACCTTGGACTGCAGATCTCTACCTCGAAATGGATGTCTCTGTCCGCTGCTTACAACATCAACCTTCACTCTATTAATCCGGATCTGCCGCAATTTGGCATTCAGGCCACCGACCGATCTGGGTGGTTTTTTCAAATGGCCTTCCACCGGAAGATCAATCGAGCTCCCACGATTCGCTGCGATCCAGAACATTCCATCGTCAGGGAGGGAGATTCGGCTACTGTTCGGGTTCAGATTACAGATTCTGATGACAGTTTTCTGAGCCTCACGTGGAGAGCCAGCAGCGGGCACATCTCCCAGCATGGCACCACCGTCGTCTTTGACTCCACCGGACTGCAGGCCGGAAAATATACGGTGTCAGCCGAGGTCGGTGACGGAGAACGCACAGCTTCCTGTTCAACCGAGATCACGGTTGAGAAGAGGTAGAGTGCTGAACAACAAACGTACTGTCGTGAAGCACGAAATCACGAACAGGAGGCATTTCATCCTGTAATTGGGTAGAATAAAAGGGAATAGTATGCGAATTTTGGTTTTGTCTTTCTGCTTCCTCGTGGTGGCCTTCAGCTCCTGGGGCCTGGCCCAGCCGGTTATCACAGCTCTTGGCCCCTATGGTGGTGACGTTCGGTCTCTGGTCGTGCATCCAGACCGACCGGAGATCTTTTTCCTGGGGACATCAGATGGCCAGATCTTTGTCTCAGAAGATGCTGGAGAAAGCTGGAGTCAGTTGGTCCCGGGGCTCAATCGGCGGAACCTCGTCATCGACAACCTGGCCTTTGATCCCCTCGATCCTAACACCCTTTATGCAGCAACCTGGGAACTGAAGAGTGACAAGGGGTGGCTTTTCCGAACCAGAGACGGAGGACAAACCTGGCAGGAGATTTCATTGGACCGCTACGGCAGCGCCATCCGGGCCATTGCTATCGCCCCCTCAGCTCCCCAACAGATCGCCTTGGGGATTTCCGAAGGTGTCATCCTCAGTTTGGACGACGGACAAACCTGGGACCGGATCACTCGAGGCTATCGCAGCATGTACAATGTGGAATCGCTGGCCTTCGATCCTCAAAACTCCGATACGCTATACGTTGGGACCTGGCATCTGGGTTGGAAGACGACCAACCTTGGAAAAAATTGGAAGGCCATTCATGAAGGAATGCTCTTTGACAGCGATATGTTTTCTCTGCTTGTGAATCCCCACAACCCTGAAGTCCTTTTCTCCAGTGCCTGTACCGGTGTCTACAAGTCCGAAAATGGTGGCCTCGACTGGACGAAACTCCAAAACGGATTACCAAAGGAGGCGAAAAGAACCCGAACCCTTCATCTGGATCCCTCCAACCCCAACACCATTTATGCTGGAACGACGGTAGGGCTGTATGCTTCCCGTGACGCCGGTAACAGCTGGCAAGTTCTCTTCACCGGCGTTGTTGTCAATTCGATTGCGGTACACCCTGAAAACGATAAGGTCATCCTGGTGGGAACGGATGATGCAGGACTTCTGAAGAGCAATGATGGCGGCTTGACGTTTTCTCCTGCTAATCGCGGATTTATTAATCGTCAAGTGGTAGCGGTCGCTTCCGATCCCAATCGTATGCACCATTACTACGCAAGTGTTGCCTCGGATGGTCATTATGGAGGGTTCTTCTTGTCCAGTGACAAAGGACTGCATTGGGAGACATTCAATGAGGGACTGGATGATGCCCTGGGTGATGTCAAGACGATCTTACCCGCTCATCTCAGCCGGCGAGTCTACGTAGGAACCCACAAAGGGGTGTTTGTAGGTGTTCCCTCACTTGAACGGTGGCAGAGTATCGACACCACCCACAACTTGGCGGTTGTTGATCTTGCTTTTGCAGATGCAAGTGAAAAGGGGCTCTTCCTGGCCACCCCAGACGGGGTTTTTCATCTGGACCTTGTGGAGGAAAGGTTGACGAAACTGGAAATCCCTGCCCAAGAGGATCAGGCCAATGCCGTCCTCTATGATCAAACTTCGGCTCAGCTTTTTGCAGCTACCGACAAGGGTCTTTTCCGGTCCGACGATGGTGGACAAACCTGGAAAATGAAGGCAAGCGGGCTTCCCGATGCTCCCATTCACGTTTTGGAGAAGAGTGGGAACCGTCTTTTTTGCGGTACCCGCGCTGGCCTTTTTTTCAGCGATGACGGCGGTGAGCAGTGGTCAAGGTCTGAAGGTGTCTATCCGATTGACATTATCGCCATTGAAGCTAATCCGAAGGCTATGAACCAGATCTTTGCCGCTGACCTGCTCGTTGGTCATTTGTTCTACACGAACAATGGAGGCGATGATTGGAAGATCATCCAGCCAGGACTCAACAGTGCCAGGATTGCCGCACTTGGCTTTAACTCATTTGGAGAGTTACTGGCTGGAACAAGTTCCGACGGGGTCTTCTTGATCCCACCCTCTGATCTACCAGCATCCGAGGGACGATAGTGCGGCGTTTTCAGGATTTTCCTGTGCGACCTTCACTCGACTGATGTCAATTAACTATCTTCCTCTCTTGCTGGCCTTCACGGGTGCCCTGATATTCGTATTGGTCCAAGTCCTCATCCGCAGACCGTGGCAGTTAAAACCTACGGGAATTCAGACTCTTCTGGACAATCAAGGTCTTGCCCAGCAAGAACTAGAGCTTGAACTTGACCAGGAGTATCTTGTCCCCCTGGTCGTTTACGAGGAGAACTATCCTGCTTTTGGGCATATTATCCGGCTGGTTTTAGAGAGTTTCCCACTGGGACGCTTCATCGAGCAAGACGATTTTGAAGAGGCTCTGGTCTCCCTTCGAAATTCTGTCTTTCAATCATCAACATCACAAGAAGTGGTCTCCATAATGTGTGTGATTGTCAATACATTCGTCAGGGATCCTGATGTGGAATACCGGTGCCGCCCTCATTTGAAGATTCTAGTCGATCAGTTCTTAAAAGAGGTAGAAACCCCGGCCGCATGAGCTCTTGAGAGAGAACCGTGGCTGATGGGAACCACCCGTGTCTTGGAAAGACGGTCGTGTACACATCTGCACCACGGGTCAAAGACACTCCAGAGTAAACCCACCACAGTTGCCGCTACGGGCAGGAAAAGGCAGACTCGGAGCAGCAGAGACTGAAAGGAAACAGTCTCTGACTCTTCTCCCACTAACTGCAAATCGGTCAAGTACATCCCCGGCGTCTGTCCACTCAGGACCAGAAAGAAAAAAGAATTGAGAAAGAAAAAACAGAGCGAAAACACCACTCCGAGCTGTACCGAGTTTGCTGAGAAAAAGTCGAAGTTCAGAATCTTCGATGCCGAGTAACTGAAGACAAAGGCAATCAAGACAGGCAGAGAAAGATCAATCATTCCAGCTAACATTCGAGAAAAAATAACTTCATGCGAGAGTCCGATCTCACTGCCGGCAGCTTCTTCTCTGTCGGAACTGGAGGACACCACTGGTGGTCGCACGGCCGGGGACTCCAGTGTCAGCGCCTGCTGTTTCGGATGGTGAGATCGAGACCTCAGACTGGCACTCACGGGCTTTCGAATCAGCGGTTTCTCCACCACAGTTTGCGTTTGGCGAGCCCTCCCGGCAAAGACCACAACTTTCTTCTCGGTGGCTTTCTGGGCCGGGTCATCCGACCTGTAGTCAAACAGAGAACTGGGGGTCATTTCGGTCCCGCAATGAGGACAGCGACTTTCGGAGATCTGGACTCGACAGAGAGGACAGTGCACAACAGAATGTTAGCACAGCCCTGGGTCATAGAAGGCAGGAGGTAGGAGGCAGGAGAGAGAATACAGAATACAGAATCCAGAAGTCTTCAGACCCTAAAGTCCCACACAAGAGCACTGATTTCCAGATTCGACGGTTTACACAGCTCAGGTAGTAAGTTTGACATGAGGGTGGACCCTTCTGGATTCTGTATTCTGTATTCTTCCTCCTATCCCTTCCACTTTTTCGAGCAACTGCTCCAGATCATCCTCACTCAGCAGCTGGAGCTTCTCCAGCTGCTGGGACAAGAGGAACAAGAGCTCCAAGTACGCCTCCTTCCGATTTTCCCGGACTGCTCTTCGCCGAGCTGCGCTAAAAGTCTGCTCTATCCTCTGCTCAGAATATCCCTCGGGTGCCTTCTGGATGACCGCATTGACCACAACAGCTTGAACCAGATCCAACTCATAGTAACCCAGGAGCAACAGCGAACCTGCGAAGATCAAGAGCAAAATAACAAGGGTGATGACGGTGGACTTCTTGATGGGACGAAACACTAGAGCAGCCTGATCATGCCGAAACAAGCATCATAGTCAAGATCTAACCCACGATGCTTAGCGTGACCCACTAAGACGCTCAGAAAGAGAGTGCGAAGATAGCGCGGTAGGAGACGACTCTTCTTCGTTCGGCCATGAGCGTAGGGATGTTTGAAGTAAAAATCTGCAATCTCTTTTAGCGCTGCATCCTCCTGCTGGATGATTTCTCGAAGTGAGAGATCTTTAATTCGACCCAGTTTCCCATGGATAATGACGCTGAAGTGATCCAGTTTCTCGTCAATCTGTTCCCGGTTTCGCTCAGCGGCCCGCGCTTTCTTGGCCAGCATCCCAGTGGCACTTTCATAGGTGGTGACATTATTGATGATGTTCCATGCCAGCGTCCTGCAAAAATGATAGTCCGGATAAGTTTGGAAGAAGTTGCGTGTTAAGGTACGCAACCTTCTCTCCTCGCTCTCCATAGGGAAATGATTCTATCAAAAGACCTGGAGGGAGTGCTCACTTCCATAAATACGGTAACGTTTGCGGACGGGGCTTGCGAGGCGAGGTCGCGAAGGGAGGAGGCGGCGATGCAGAGACATCGACTCGTCGTCGCGCCTCGATCTGGGCTCCGTCCCGCCCCAACAAACGCTACCGTATTTATGAAAGGGAGCACTAAGATATCCGTGGTTTACTGACCCATGCTATCATCAGGGGCAATGTCCAAAGCAGTCTGCATGGTCAGTGGCGGCTTGGATAGTTGTGTAACTGCTGCTGTCGCTCACTCCCGGGGATTGCGTGTCGCCTTTCTGCACATCACCTATGGCCAGCTTACAGCATCTCGAGAAGTGGAAGCTTTCAACCAGATCGCCGATCACTACCAGATCTCGGAGCGGTTGGTAACAGACATAAAACATCTGAGCAACATTGGAGGTTCAGCCTTGACCGATAGCTCCATCGTCCTGCCCCAGGGCGAACTGGATCGAGAAGGGATACCTGTTTCCTATGTTCCCTTTCGCAACGCGAATCTGCTCTCCATTGCCACAAGTTGGGCTGAAGTTCTGGAGGCACAGTTTATCTATATTGGAGCAGTTCAGGAGGATAGTTCAGGGTACCCGGATTGTCGTGAATCTTTTTTCAAAGCCTTCAACACAGTCATTGAAGAAGGAACAAGGCCCCACACCTCGATTGAAATTGTTACTCCCGTCATCCATCTCCGAAAGAAAGCAATCATTGAGAAAGGAATCGAATTGAAAGTCCCGTTTCACCTCACCTGGTCCTGCTATCAGGAAAACGAACTTGCTTGTGGTGAATGTGACAGCTGTCTCTTGCGCCTTCGCGGTTTCCAGGAAGCGGGGCTTCACGATCCGCTGCCCTATAAAGAAGTTCGCACCCTTCATCAATGAACTCGACGTCTCCGATGTTGCAGATCATTCTCACTGACCTGGATGGCACCCTGCTAGACCACCAGACGTACGACTATTCACCTGCCCGGCCAGCTCTAGCCAAGTTGAAGGAGAAGAACATTCCCCTCGTGCTGTGCACCAGCAAGACAGCTGCTGAAGTGCTTCCATTTCGAGCTGAAATAGAGAACGAAGATCCTTTCATCGTGGAAAATGGCGGAGGGATATATATACCGAACAGCTACTTCTCCACCATTCCCATGGAAACCCGCCAGATTGATCACTTCTTAGTCATCTCCCTGGGAAAGCCCTGTTCTGAGCTCCAAGAGGCTCTTGACCGCATCGGTGATGAGAATGGGTGGGTGGTGGAGAGCTTTCTGCAAATGACGGCCTCACAGCTCGCTGAGAAATCTGGACTTTCTCTGCCTCAAGCTGTGAGGGCACTCCAGCGAGAGTTTGACCTGCCCTTTCGTATTTTGAGTCAGAACTACAGTCGAAGGCAGCTGGAAGAGAAAGTTCAGCGGTTCGGCCTGCGATTCACCCAGGGAGGAAGGTTCTTTCACCTGAGCAAAGATGGTGAGAAGGGAGAAGCTGTGGCTCAGCTTCTCGAGTTATATCGAATCAATCATGGGGGTCCGGTTCTATCCATTGGTTTAGGGGACAGCCACAATGACTTGAGCATGCTGCGAGAGGTCCACGTTCCCGTCATCATCCCGAACCCGCACAGCCTGGCTCCCTTGTCCGATGAGCTTCCTGCTGCTCAACGAGCTCATGCTCCCGGACCCAAGGGTTGGAATGATGTCGTCCTTTCTCTTCTGGTAGATGAGCGGATGGGAAAAGAGGCAAAGCTGACATGACGGTTGACATGCTCCTGCTCAGTGCAATTCTCATGGGCGCCGTGTTTTTGTTTGCACTGGAGGTTTTTCCTGTGGACAAAGTGAGCGCTCTTGTTCTCAGTGCTTTGGTGGCGTTTCGTCTCATTTCCCCAGAGCAGGCCATTGCGGGTTTTGGCAACCCTGCAACTGTGACAGTTGCTTGTATGCTGGCACTGAGCTATGGGATTCAAACCACAGGAGTATTGAACTACCTGGCCAACAAATTCGTAGATTTGGCGCGGGAGAGTGAGTTTAGGCTTCTTGTTTCCATTATCTTAGCAGTTGGTCTGTTATCGGCGTTCATCAACAATACCGCGGCAGTGGCCCTCTTTCTTCCCCTGACCATGACAGCTGCACGGGAACACGATCTGGATCCCAGCAAACTTCTGATGCCGATGTCGTTTGCCGCCATGTTTGCCGGGACCTGTACCTTGATTGGGTCTTCCACCAATCTCCTGGTTTACTCCCTGGCTATGGAACACTTGAACTGGTCCATTGGAATGTTTGAGTTCACACAGGTGGGACTTCTCTTTTTCGCAGCAGGAACCTTCTATCTGCTTGTCATCGGCAGGCATCTTGTTCCATCACGACGAACTTCGGATAGCCTCACCGAGGAATACCACTTACGTCACTTCGTCACTGAACTCATCCTCAGGGATGACTCCCCCTTAATCGGGAAATCGATCGCCGAGACCAACTTTCGGGAAAAATATGGCTTGGAGGTGATCGAGATTCTAAGAGACAAGACGAGACTACTCCCTACAGCCGTGGGAACCAAGCTGCAGGACAATGACATTTTGCTCGTCCAAGGTCCTCCCCAGGCACTCCTGCAAATTCAGGACTCACACGGGGTCACCATCAAGGCCTTGACACTTCAGGATCAGGATCTGGAAGACGAAAACATTGTACTGGTCGAGGCCTTTATCTCTCCAACCTCTCGATTAGTGGACAGTACGGTGAAGGAAGTCAATTTCCGCCAGACCTTCAAAGCCAACACACTGGCAATACGCAGCCACGGGCGCACCATCCGGCAAAAGATTGGAACGATCAGGCTAGAGCACGGAGACTCCCTCCTGATCCTGACCAGCCGAGAGCAACTGAATGTATTGAGACAGTCTCCCGACTTCCTGGTCCTGGAAGAAGTGCGTCGTAGTGTTTTGCGCAAAGACAAGCTCTTTTACGGCGCCGCTATTTTCTTGGGAATCATCTTGCTGGTGTCCTTTAATCTTTTGTCCATTGTAGAAGCGGCGGTGATAGGTACAGGGCTGATGCTATTGACAGGTTGTTTGCGACTTCACGACCTTTACAGCCACCTCCCCTGGCAAATAATCGTGATGTTGGCCTGCTTGATTCCAGTGGGATCGGCAATGGAAAACACGGGCTTGGCAAATCTTATTGCCACGAGGTTGGTAGCGGAACTTGATGTGTGGGGTCCGGTGGCGGTTCTGTCGGGAGTGTATCTGCTGACCTCGACTCTCACTTCTGTTATGACTAACAACGCAACAGCCATTCTCATGATTCCCATCAGCCTCTCCACCGCCCAGCATTTGCAGGTGAATCCCCAGCCCTTCGTCATGGCTGTCTTGTTCGCGGCTTCTGCCAGTTTTATGACACCGATCGGTTATCAGACGAATCTCTTTATCTTCGGCCCAGGAGGATATAAATTCACTGATTTTTTAAAGGTAGGTGCTCCCTTGAATCTCCTTTTTTGGATTCTCGCCTCTGTCTTGATTCCCCTCTTTTGGCCCTTCTGACTCGACTCAATCGGCTTGACTTCCTAGGGTCTTTAATTATACAAACAGAGTGGTACGTCAGGGGGCGTTTCACTATGTGGAAGAAGCCGGAAGAAGAGAGGCCTGATTTCAATTCCCCCAGTTTCACAAAGAGTCCAATTGAACAATTGAAAGAGAAGGCTTTGGTCGGTCCTTCCATCATCGTCAAAGGTGAACTGTCTGGAGAAGAGGATTTGATGATCCAAGGCCGAGTCGAGGGTAGAGTAGACTTGAAGAAGAACAACGTTACCGTGGGCAGGACAGGAACCGTCAAAGCAAATATCTACGGGAAAATCATCTCCATCGAGGGCGAAGTCGAAGGCGATCTCTACGGAGAGGAGAAGATCATAGTCCGTGAGTCCGGGCTGGTTCGCGGAAATATGACGGCACCGCGGGTCAACCTGGAGGACGGTGCGAAATTTAAAGGAAGCATTGACATGGATTCCAAGGGTGGAGGCAAGGAGCCCTCATTGCAAGAAGCTCCCGTTAGTCCAACATCAGCAGGTTCTCAAGTGAAGCCTGGTCCTGCGCCAACAGAGGGAGCCAAGAAAGCCACCCCGCAGAGTAAGGAAGGCCCTCTCAGTATCAAGGCCGATACACCCCGAGCATGAAGCAATGGTTCTCTGCG
>JAPUKI010000311.1 GCA_027295745.1 Acidobacteriota bacterium | reverse complement strand
TCCAGCAGCGAGCTGTATGGCAACCCGCTGCACCCTTATACTCAAGCTCTGCTGTCCGCCGTGCCAGTGCCTGACCCAACCAGGCGGAAGCAGCGAACCGTCCTGCCTGGCGACGTCCCATCTCCACTCAACCCTCCCTCGGGATGCCGCTTCCATCCCCGCTGCCCACTGGCGGTCGATATCTGCAAGCGAGTGGAACCGCGGGAACTGGACGTGGACGGTCACAAGGTTTGGTGCCATGTCGTGGAAGAGCAAATCACGGGTTCAAAAATTGAACTGTAAAGGGCGTGTTGCTCAAATGATCTTCGACCACTCTTCGCGGCCTGAGGCCGCTCCCACATTCTCCCAACCGTAAGGACCGGAAGGTGGGAGCCGCCTCAGTGCGGCGAATGGACCATAGAATGATCTGGGCAACACGCCCTTTGAATGACAAATCAGAGATCTTCAGTATACTACGGGCTTCATGTTGAGCCCGCACTTCTCACACCCGCTCTACTGCATCGGCGCAATGATCCGACCTGACTGCGTTGCGCGACGACCTGGTATAAGAAATGCGGGCTTTAGCCCGCATAAAAGACACCTGTTCCTTGGGATAGCGCTCCTGGGATGCTGGTGGACACAGGATATCTTTGGCGCCCAAGAGGAAAAAACACTCACCGCCCTCTACATCACCTCTCCAATTGTGGTTGACGGGAACCTTGACGAGGCGGTATGGCGCCGTGCACAACCCGCCACTGATTTCATTCAGACCGAGCCGAGAGACGGAGAACCGGCCACAGAGCCCACCGAGGTACGGCTTCTTTATGACGATGAGAACCTCTATGTCGGGGTCTATTGCTTTGACTCAGCTGGGAAAGAGGGGCTCGTTGTGACCGACGTGAGAAGAGATTACCCCCCAGCTCAAGGTGATCACTTCTCAATGCTGCTGGACACCTTTGACGATAATCGCAACGGCTTTCTCTTCGGCACCAACCCGGCAGGAGCCATGAGGGAGGGTCAGATAGGAGGAGACGGTCAGGCTACCAACTTTGATTGGGACGCCATTTGGTCCGTGAAGACCAAAACCACAGAGTCGGGCTGGCAGATTGAGATGGCGATTCCCTTTAAGACCTTACGCTTCCGGGACAACGAACGCCAGATTTGGGGAGTGAACTTTGTGCGCCGGATTCGCCGTAAGAACGAAGACACCCACTGGACACACATCCCACGTCCTTACCGAATGAGCCGGGTCTCACTGGCGGGTGAACTGGATGGCCTGAGCGGGATCCGTCAAGGGCGCAACCTTTATGTCAAACCCTACCTCTTAGCTCCTGTGTTGCGTCGTGAAGGGGATGACATTGATTTTCTACCCGATACGGGTTTTGACGTCAAATACGGAGTCACTTCAGGCCTGACCCTGGATCTGACTGTAAACACAGACTTTGCCCAGGTTGAAGCGGACCAGCAACAGATCAACCTGACTCGCTTCAGCCTCTTTTTTCCCGAAAAGCGCGAGTTTTTCCTGGAAAATGCCAATATCTTCGAGTTTGGCGGCTCGGGCAGAGGATTTCGCTTTTCGCGCGACCTCATTCCTTTCTTCAGCCGCAGGATTGGCATTTCTGGTGGCGACCTGATTCCCATCCTGGGAGGCCTTCGCCTCAGCGGGACTGCCGGCCAATATCGTGTGGGCCTTCTCTCCATGCAGACCGATGAATTCGACGACACTCCTACCACCAACTTTTCCGTGGCAAGGCTTCGCCGAGATATCTTTCTCAACTCAGACATCGGTGCCATTTTTATCAACAAACAGGTCAGCGGCGGCGAGTTTAATCGCACCTACGGCCTGGATACAAACCTGACCTTCTTTCGATATCTGGACATTTCTTCTTTTCTGCTGAAAACCGCTACCGCAGGGGCGCAGGGCAAGGATGCGGCTGGAAAGTTTCGCATCAGTTGGAATGACCGGCTGCTTGATATCCAGGCTGATCATCTCTCCATCCAGGAGGACTTTAATCCCGAAGTGGGCTTTGCGCCCCGCAAAGGGATTCGAAAGAGCACAGGAACATTCACTGTTCGACCCAGACCCGGAGAACGGATCCCTTGGATTCGGGAGTTTCGACCCAACATTGGAATTGAGTACCTGACCAACCAGGAGAATCTCCTGGAGACTCGAATCATTACCCAAAATTTGCAGGTTTCATTTGAGAACAGCAGTAGCATGTGGTTCACCCGCCGGGAGAGATTCGAACGCCTGGACGAAGCTTTTGAGATCCGAGATAATCAATTCATCCCGGTCGGTGACTATTCAACCACGGACTACAATGTTTCCTATAACAGCGACAGGAGTCGCATGTTCAGAGGCAATCTCACACTCAGGACAGCTGACTTCTGGGATGGCGAAAAAGATTCCCTCCAGCTGGGATTTGGGTTCCAGCCAGGTTACAAGTTTGGAGCCGAGGTCTCCTGGAGTTATGAAGACATCTCGCTGCCTTCTGGGAACTTCACAACCGATCTGGTGACGACACGCTGGCGCTATTCCTTCAGCCCCATTATGTTTTTAAACGCGCTGATCCAGTACAACAGCACCAGACAGGAAGTTACCAGCAACCTCCGCTTCAATTTCACCTACAAACCCCTCAGTGATTTCTTCCTGGTCTACAATGAAAGGCGCAGCACTACGGGAGAGGTTGCAGAGAGAGCCTTAATCGGCAAGCTCACCTACATCTTTGATTTCTAGCCCGCATTTCTCGCACCAGGTCTATTGCCTCATCCCGGCTTTAAAATGACAAATCAGAGATCTTCGCTATACTACGGGCTCGCTCCGAAGCTGCCTAAATTGGAAAAAGTGTTACCTATGTTCCCGGTTTAAAGTGTTACCTATGTTCCCGAACCTTCACAGTCAGGTCGGATCATCGCGCCGATGCAGTAGAGCGGGTGTGAGCAGTGCGGGCTTTGGCCCGCACAAAAGACACCTGCTCCTTGGGATAGCGCTCCTGGGATGCTGGTGGACACAGGAGATCTTTGGCGCTGAAGAGGAGAAAGCACTCACCGCCCTGTACGTCTCCTCTAAAATTGTGATTGACGGAAACCTTGACGAGGCAGAATGGCGCCTGGCACAACCAGCTACTGATTTCACTCAGAACGAGCCGCGAGAGGGAGAACCGGCAACAGAACGCACCGAGGTACGGCTTCTTTATGACGAGGAAAACCTCTACATCGGGGTCTATTGCTTTGACTCAGCTGGGGAGAAGGGGCTCGTTGTCACCGATCTGAGGAGAGACTACACCCCACTTCAGGGTGATCACTTCTCAGTGCTTCTGGATACTTTTGACGATAATCGCAACGCCTTTGTGTTTGGCACGAACCCCAGAGGAGGCGTGAGAGAGGGTCAGATGGGGGGAGACGGCCAGGCTTCCAACTTTGATTGGGACGCCGTTTGGTACGTCAAGAGCAAAATCACAGAGTTGGGCTGGCAGGCTGAAATGGCGATTCCCTTCAAGTCCTTACGCTTCCGAGACAATGAGCGCCAGGTTTGGGGAGTGAATTTCATGCGACGGAACCGGCGTAAGAACGAAGACATCTACTGGGCACCCATCCCACGCCCTTACCGATTAAGCCGGGTCTCACTGGC
Source organism: Acidobacteriota bacterium (assembly GCA_027295745.1). Classification (GTDB taxonomy): domain Bacteria; phylum Acidobacteriota; class UBA6911; order RPQK01; family JADFOI01; genus JADFOI01. The sequence continues at coordinate 1,636 of JAPUKI010000311.1, read as the reverse complement.
GGGTGAACTGGAGGGCATGAGCGGGATCCGTCAAGGCCGCAACCTTTATGTCAAACCCTACCTCTTAGCTCCTGTCCTGCGTCGTGAAGGGGATGACATTGATTTTCTTCCCGATGCGGGTTTTGACCTCAAATACGGAGTCACCTCAGGGCTGACCCTGGATTTGAGTGTCAACACGGACTTTGCCCAGGTCGAAGCGGATCAGCAACAGATCAATTTGACTCGATTCAGCCTCTTCTTTCCCGAAAAGCGCGAGTTTTTCCTGGAAAACGCCAGTATCTTCGAGTTTAGCGGCACGGGCAGAGGCTTTCGCTCTTCGCGCGACCTCATTCCTTTTTTCAGCCGCAGAATTGGCATTTCCAGTGGCGACCTGATTCCCATCCTGGGAGGCCTCCGCCTCAGTGGAACGGCCGGCAAATATCGGGTGGGCCTTCTCTCCATGCAGACGGATGAATTTAAAGACACTCCTACCACCAACTTTTCCGTGGCGCGGGTGCGTCGAGATATCTTTCTCAACTCAGACATCGGTGCCATCTTGGTCAACAAACAGGTCAGCGGCGGCGAGTTTAATCGCACCTACGGCCTGGATACCAATTTGCGCTTCTTTCGATATCTGGATATTTCTTCTTTTCTACTGAAAACCGCTACCGCGGGGGAACAAGGCAAGGATGCGGCTGGGAAGTTTCGCATCAGCTGGAACGACCGTATGTTCGATATCCAGGCTGAACATCTCTCCATCCAAGAGGAATTCAATCCGGAAGTGGGCTTTGTGCCCCGCCAAGGGATTCGAAAAAGTACAGGAGAATTCACTGTTCGACCCAGACCTGGGGAGCGGATTCCCTGGATTCGGGAGTTTCGACCCTCCCTTTCGATTGAGTACCTGACCAACCAGGAGAATCTTCTGGAGACTCGCTCCACTACCCAGAATATCTCCATTTCATTTGAGGACAGCAGCAGCATGTGGTTCACCCGCAGGGAGAGCTTTGAGCGGCTGGACGAAGAATTTGAGATCCGAGATGATCAATTCATCGCGGTCGGCGACTATCAGACTACGGAATACGTTGTTTCCTATAACAGCGACAGAAGCCGCCTGTTCAGGGGGAATGTCACACTTAGGACTACTGAGTTCTGGGATGGCAATAAAGATTCCTTTCAGGCAGGACTTGGTTTTCAGCCGGGCTACCAGTTCGGAGCCGAGATCTCCTGGAGCTATGCTGACATCTCGCTGCCTTCCGGGAACTTCACAACCGATCTGGTGACGACACGCTTGCGCTATTCCTTCAGCCCCATTATGTTCTTAAACGCCCTGATCCAGTACAACAGCACCAGACAGGAAGTTGCCAGCAACCTCCGCTTCAATTTTACCTACAAACCTCTGAGTGATTTCTTCCTGGTTTACAATGAGAGGCGCAGCACCACGGGAGAGGTTACAGAGAGGGCCTTGATCGGCAAGCTCACCTACGTCTTTGACTTTTGAGCTGGACTGGCCCGGCTAGCTGCCTAGCAAATCATGCCACTTCTTCTTGAGCTCTTCTTGAAACTGGGGACTGATTTCCGCGACAGGCGGGAAGACATCCAGATACTCATAGGCCCGGCAAGCATCGATGATGGCACGCGTGTTATAGGGCACCTTCTG
>JAPUKI010000310.1 GCA_027295745.1 Acidobacteriota bacterium | reverse complement strand
TAAAATCAGGAGTCTGCCAGGCAGGAGGAAAACATGGCTCAAAAGTATCGGCAGCGAGGGTATCAGGACAGCCCCGACAGCCGCCAGGAAAAGCGGGGTTCGCAACCGAGGTCCTCACGCGAGGGACCGCGGTCACCTCGTATGCCTGGCTTTCATGAGGTCAGACGGTGTGCCATCTGTGGAGTCCAACTCTCCCAGAGTTACACCGATATTGAGCCCTCTAGCCAATGTCCAAAGTGCAGTGCCGACCTGTACACCTGCAAGAACTGCGTCTATTTTGATCCGGCCCGCCGCTTTGAATGCACCCAGCCGATTCCTGAAAGGATTCCTCGCAAGAATGACAGAAATGATTGCCAGTACTTCCAAGCCCGGATCACAGTAGAAAAGATCACCACATCCGGATCACAAAAGCCGCAGGATGCACGAGATGCCTTTCAAAACCTTTTTAAGAAATGAAGCTCGTTGCCTGTTTGAAAGAAGTCCCCGCTCGCGACACGCGCTACGAAATCAATGCCCAGGGGACTGGAATCCGGGATTCTGATCTCACCTTCGAAATCAGTGAGTGTGACGAGTACGCGCTGGAAGAGTCCCTTAGACTCCGAGAGAAACACGGTGGAGAGGTGATCATCCTCACACTGGGTCCCCAAAGGGCAGAGAAATCCATGAGGAAAGGCTTGGCCATGGGGGCCGATCGTGGAATTCTGGTCAAGGACGAGGAGGGAAAACTCACTACTCCACACGCGGCGGCCAAGGTTTTGGCCGAAGTCCTCAAGCAGGAGGAATATGACCTGATTCTGACGGGGACACAATCGGACGATTTGAGCTATGCGCAGACCGGTGTTCTGTTGGCCGAACTTCTGGGGCTTCCTCACGCCACAATCGTGATGGAGATTGGGGTTGACCCCGCTCAAAAAAGAGTTAAGGCGCTGCGAGAGATGGAGAGTGGCTGGTTCCAGTGGGTGGAACTGCCCATGCCGGCAGTGTTGACCATTCAGGCTGGAATCTCCCAGATCCGCTATGCCTCTTTGAAAGGCATAATGCAGGCAAAGAAAAAAGAACTCCGAAACATCGATTGGAGCGAGCTCAATGTAGACCTGAGCTCTGTTCCCGAGATAGAGGTGCTCAAAGTCTATTTTCCCGAAGTCGAGAAGAAGGCCGAAATTCTGCAAGGGGCTCCTGAAGCAGTGGTTGAAGAGTTGGTGGAGAAGCTGCGAAAAGAAGCCAAGGTGCTCTGAATTCACGCACAGCTATGTCCGAGAAAATATACGTCTTGATCGATCACGGGAATGGTGAGATCCGTGTACCATCGCTGGAGAGCCTGGCTCTTGGCCAGAGGATGGCTGAAGAGGCCGGGTTCTCGCTCCATGCTCTAATTCTTGGCCATAAGATCCAGCCTTTGGCTGAACGGATTGCCAGTCAGAAAGTCGAGTCTGTTTTGCTGGTCGAGGACCAGAAGTTAGCAGACTATGATCCGGATATGTATTGCAAAGCCCTCAGCCAGATCATCACTGAAGACCAGCCCTATCTTTTGCTCATGGCGCATATCTACCAGAACATTGATTTGGCGCCTAAATTGGCGGCGGTAATCTCTAGAGGATTAGTGACCGATTGTATCGGTTACCGAAAAGAAGCGGACACCTTCATCTTCGTTCGTCAGATGTTCAGGAATAGGCTCAACGCAGAGGTGCAGATCCGATCCGAGCATCCATGGATTGTGACCATGCAGGTGGGAGCGACCAGTGTGGATGATTTAAGGGAGGGAAGCGCGCAAGTTATAGAGCGACCTGTAGATTTGTCCGATGTGGAGCTTCGGCGCAAGCCACTGGAAGCTTTCGAAGCCACTAAGGGAAAAGTGGATCTTTCCCAGGCGGAATGGATCGTGGCAGTGGGGCGCGGCATCAAGAAAGCGGAAAATCTGAAAATCATTGAGGAACTGGCAGAGGTGCTGGGGGCGGAAATCGCAGCCAGCCGGCCCGTTGTCGACAGTGAGTGGTTGACTCGGGACCGCCAGGTGGGGAGCTCAGGACAGACCGTTACTCCTCGCCTCTATGTGGCTTGTGGTATTTCCGGCGCTATTCAGCACATCGTGGGGATGAAAAATTCTGATTGCATCGTAGCCATCAATACCGATCCCAATGCTCCTATTTTCAATATTGCCACCTACGGAATTGTAGGGGACCTGTTCGAGATTGTCCCAGCCTTGACCAAGAAACTCAAAGAGGCGAAGGGCCTTTAGAGCAGCTTCCAGGCTTAAAAAATCTTCTGGATTCTTTCTTCTGCCTGTTGTCTTCTGCCTGTTGGCTTCTGTCAGTTGTCAGCGTTTCTGTGGTCAGCGGTCAGGATTTCAGCCGGTCTGCCGGCTGTTGTCAGTTGTCAGCTGTTAAAATGTCTCGGTGAGGAATTCAAGCTCTTCTTTCAAGTGATTCCTGATGAGGACCCACCCGTGAGGTTCTCCTTCGAAAACTCGGAAGACGTGTGAAATTTCTCTTTCGGTCAGGGTCTGGTCAATTGTCTGAAGACCCTTCTCCATGGGGAAGGCATCCAGGTAGCGGTCGGCCGTACCGTAGGAGAAATAAATCTTCAAATCCTTCAGGTCACTTGTGCGGGCTAGCAACTCCACACTGTTTTTGAGCCAATGATCACGATCAAATGGCATCCCGAAAACGGGCTCAAATAAGCGGACAAAGAACTCCACCCTCCGGGATGGAGAGTTAAGGATTAACTCGGAGGGATCCTCACCCAAAAGAACAATCGGTGAGCCAGCCACGACGGAGCTGAATAGCTCAGGTTGTTTCATGGCGATTTTCAATGCCCCATACCCTCCCATGGAGGTCCCAGCGATAGCGCGGTTCAGTCGTCCAGTGTCAACGCGAAATTTCTTTTCGACCTCTTGAATCAGGTCTTTGTAAATGAATTGCTCTGTTTTCGCTGTTCCGTCTAGAGAATCCGTGTAAAAACTGTTTTTTCCATTGGGATGGACCATCAGGAACTGTGGGATGTTACCCTCGAGGAGCAAGTTTTCAATGAGCAAAGGGAGGTTTCCATACCTTGCCACTGCCCAGCTGGTATGGTCATTGTTCATTCCATGGAGAAAATAGATTACCGGAAATCGCCTATTGGTTTCCTTGTCGTAGGCTGGGGGGAAGAAGATACTGTATTCTCCCTGCCCTCCCAGTTCAGCGGAGGCAAACTCGTGAAATTCTACTCGCGATCCTCCCTCCAGGTGAATGGTTTGAGGATTGGCGATGCGTTGTGGTGGTCCGCCTCGCTGAGCCCAGCTCGAACTGGAGGCTAAAGAAATCACCAGAATCGGTAGTAGAAAGAACCTTAGTTTTGCCATGTTCATCCTGCCAGGTTAGCGAGACTTGAGACTTCTGAGAATCTTCTTTATATACGAGGAAACAGGATAACCTTTCTCACCCGGTCTCGTCCAGGTGAATCTCTGGCGGGGCGCCGGACTTTGGAGAGAGGCCAAAACGGGATGAAAGTTCAGCTTCCGAAAAGTAATCCGATGGGTCACAATGGCAGCTCTTTTCCTGATCTTTAGATCCAACCCGTGAGTCTTCAGAAAAGTTTCTGCCAGATGGGGAGTCGGCTGTCCCTGGACTCGGGGAAACTCCCAGAATCCTCTCAGGAAGGTTTCCTCCCAGTTTTGGGTGAGCAGATATTTTTCACCTTTGGCAATCAAGGCGACGGTATGGTGAAACTCCTGGACAGAGGGCCGGGTCCGTGGCCGAGGGAGAGTCTTTTGAAGCCCTGCTCTGTTGGCGAGGCAGCTTGCGGCGAGTGGGCATGAAGCGCACTGAGGGTTGCGAGGTTTACACACCAAGGATCCGATTTCCATCAAGGCCTGGTTGAAATCGCGAACATTTTTCGCAACAGAGGTTTCACTGACAAGCTGGACAAGAAATTTCCGCAGCTTCCCCACGATGGTGCGCTCAAGATCGTCTTCGATCTTGAGATAGCGCGTAAAAAACCGGGTGATGTTGCTGTCCAGGATGGGGAGAGGTTCTCCATGTGCGAGAGAAAGGATTGCCCCGGCCGTGTAATGTCCGATGCCGGGCAGTTTCAGGGCCTGGCTGAAGTCGCGCGGGAATTCCCCCCCATATCGTTCACAGACCATTTGCGCGGCTCTATGGAGGTTTCGTGCCCGCCTGTAGTATCCCAATCCGGACCAGGAAGAGAGAATCTCGCTTTCTTCTGCTCTGGCCAGATCTTCCACGGTTGGGTAGCTTCTCAGGAATTTTTCGAAGTACGGTACTACGGTTTTGACCTGCGTCTGCTGGAGCATGATTTCGGAAACCCACACTCGATAAGGATCAGGATCATTTCGCCAGGGAAGGTCACGCTTGTTGTCCCGGTACCACCCTAAAAGGCGAGGAGCGAATTCCGTAACGGGAATGGGCAGTTGCAGCATCGTCCCAGGTTTCAGGTTCCAGGATTCAGGTTCCAAGTTTCAGGTTCTTGTAAGCTTTCCGTGATCTATTGTCAGCTGTAATGTGTCAGCGCTCCGTGGTCTGTTGTCTGTTGTCTGTTGTCTGTTGTCTGTTGTCTGTTGTCTGTTGTCTGTGGTCTGTGGTCTGTGGTCTGTGGTCTGTGGTCTGTGGTCTGTTGTCTGTTGTCTGTGGTCTGTTGTCTGTTGTCTGCTGTCAGCGTTCCCTCACTTCAGTAGAAGCTTGGCAATGGTGATCAGCTGGATGTTTGAGGTCCCCTCGTAAATTTTTCCGACCTTGGCGTCACGAAAATATTTTTCGACAGGATACTCCTTGCTGTAACCATAACCGCCAAAAATATCAATCACTTGGGAAGTGACTCTTTCTGCTACCCAGGAACTGAAGTATTTAGCCATGGCCGCCTGTTTCACAAAATCTCTTCCCGCATCTTTGAGCCGGGCGGCGTTGTAGACCAGCAACTGGGCAGCTTCCAATTCGGTCGCCATCTTGGCAAGAGGGAACTGGATGCCCTGAAAACTGGCAATGGGCTGACCGAAGGCCTGGCGTTCCTGGGAATATTCGACTGCATATTCAAATGCTCCTCGAGCCAATCCGATCATCTGGGCCCCGATTCCGATTCGACCTTCGTTGAGGCTCTCCATGGCCACCTTGTAGCCCTTTCCGATCTCCCCCAAGACATTGGATAGTGGGATCTCACAGTCCTCCAGGATCAGCTCGCAGGTGGAGGAAGCTCGAATCCCGAGTTTCTTCTCTTTTTTTCCAACCGAGAAGCCTTGAAAATCGCGCTCGACCAGAAAGGCTGTGATTCCCTTATAACCCTTTTCCGGTGCGGCGTTGGCAAAGATAATAAAAAGTGAAGCTTCCGATCCGTTTGTGATCCACAGTTTGTGACCGTTCAGAAGAAACTTGTCCTTATGTCTTTCGGCTCGCGTGCGCAGCGAGAAGGCGTCGCTTCCCGAGCTGGCTTCCGAAAGGGCATACGCTCCCACCCATTCTGAGGCCAAAAGGGGAAGATAATGTTTCTTTTGTTCCTCTGATCCCCAGCCAAGGATGGCGTTGTTGACCAGGGAGTTCTGCACGTCCACCATCACTCCCACAGAGGCGTCCACTCGACTCAGCTCTTCAATGGCTACAATGGACATGAAGAAGGTTGATTCTGAGCCGCCGAGAGAAGTGGGTATTTCGATCCCCATAAGTCCGAGCTGGAAACATTTCTTGATGATTTCCGAATCGATTTCCTCCTGCTCATCCATTCTCATGACGTGAGGGCGAATCTCTTGCAGAGCGAAGTTCGCTACACTCTCTTTAAACAGGTTTTCTTCTTCGGAAAGTTCGCTTAAGGGAGATCTCTTCTTTTGATCAGGAGGCATTATGTACGCCTTTGATGTCGACGGTATCGTTATCATACACTGAGACATTGTCTCGACAGAACTCTAGTGTCCCGTCCCATGTATACCTTGACATTTGCTGATGGGGCTTGGGAGGGGAGATCAAGGAGCGAGGAGGAGGTGATGCAGGGACATCGGCGACGACGAGCGACGCAGAGACCCCCCGCAACCCCCATCAGCCCGAAGGGTGGCGGCGGGACGGCATCAATTTCTTTGTCGCTCCTCCTCCGCGATACACATTGGCATCGCGTTGTCGTCGCTTCGCGAACTCGACGCCGTCGCACTCGCCACAAACGTCAAGGTATTCATGGGACGGGACACTAGCTGGAATCGAACCATTTTCCACGTTGATATGGACGCTTTTTACTCGTCCATTGAGCAGCGTGAGCACCCAGAGTACCGGGGCAAAGCGGTGATTGTAGGAGCGGATCCTCGAGAGGGGAAGGGTCGAGGAGTCGTGGCTGCCTGTTCCTACGTTGCACGAACCTTCGGAATCCATTCCGCAATGCCGATCAGCCAGGCTTTTCGATTGTGCCCAGCTGGAATTTACTTACGGCCTGATTTCAAAAAATATACTCAAGTGAGCCGTGAAATCCGGACCATCTTTCGGTCCTTCTCTGGTCTGGTGGAGCCTCTCAGTATTGACGAGGCCTTTCTCGACATGTCCCACCAGGTGAAGGACGCTGGAACAGCCCTTGAACTCGCCCAGTCTTTGAAAACCGAAATTGTCCAGACCCAACACCTCACCTCATCCGTTGGAATTGCTCCCAGCAAGTTTATCGCCAAGATCGCCTCAGACCTCAAGAAACCCGATGGCTTAGTCTTGGTGCGCCTGGATCAGGTGCAGAGCTTCCTCGATCCTCTTCCTATTTCGCGGCTATGGGGTGTGGGACCAAAAACCGAAACAAAGCTCTCTGAGATGGAAATCAAAACCATTTTGCAGCTGCGCCATTTCGACAAACGAGTGTTGGTCCGGCGTTTTGGAAAATTGGGAGTGCACCTGTGGCGCTTGTCCAATGGCCTTGACGATCGGCCAGTGGTCGAGAATCGAGAGGTTAAATCCATCGGGCACGAAACCACTTTTCCTGAGGACGCCTGGGAGAACGAAACTCTCGAACACGCACTACTAGGCCTCAGCAGCCGTGTCTCCCAACGGCTATGTCAAAGAGGACTGTCCGGCAAGACCATCACTCTTAAACTGCGTTACTCGGATTTCACCACCATCACACGGCAAACCACCCTGCGTGAAGCCCTGGAAAGTGCGTCAGATATCTATTCCATGGTCCGGAAGTTGCTGCGGAAGTTTCGTGACCCGAAACGCAAGATTCGTCTGGTGGGCGTTTCTATCTCTTCCCTGCAATTGGCGTCCGAGCTCACGCAGCGACAGATGAGGCTCTTCTAGCTCTTCTCCAGGAGGCACTCAGGATCTTCAAGGAGGGAGATGAGGTGATGCAGAAATTGAGCAGCCAGAGTTCCGTCCACAACCCGGTGATCTGAAGAAAGACTCAGATTCATTATTTCGCGCACGACGATTTGGCCATCCCGCACGACAGGTTTCTCGGAAATCTTGTGTAGTGCGAGAATTGCAACCTCAGGGTAATTGATGATGGGAATGGCCAGGACTCCTCCCAGCGCTCCCAAACTCGTGATGGTGAAAGTTCCCTCCTTCAAATCCTCGAGCCTGGTTTTGCCCTCCACAGCGGCCTTGGAAAGCTGGGCGATTTCCTGGGCAAGCTGAAGCAGGTCTTTTTTCTCCACCTCCCTCACAACGGGAACGATCAACCCGTTGGGAGTGTTGGTGGCGATTCCGATGTTGTAATATTTCTTGAGCTGAATGACTTCCTGTTCATCATCAAGAGAGGAATTGAGTAGGGGATATTCCCTCAGTCCTCTGACTGCGGCCTTCATGAAGAAGGGAAGATAGGTCAGACGCACCTTCTGGCCTTGGCTTGATTGAAGAACCTGTTTGCGCAAACGCACCAGTTCTGTTGCGTCCAGTTCCTCCACATAGGTAAAGTGAGCAGCTGTTTTTCGGGAGATTACCAGATGTTCGCCCATCTTCTTGCGAACTCCACGATAGGGGATGCTCTCCACTTCACCAGCTGAAGTCACATCTTTGGCCCGGGTGGGCTTGGTCTCGGCTGCCGCCCCCTTCAGGAGTTCGAGATCCTCCCTGGTCACCCTTCCGCCTCGACCGCTGCCTCGAACCCCACTGAGATCAATTCCCATCTGGCGGGCAAGCCCACGAACCGCTGGCGTGGCCAGTAATGGACCTTGTGCGGGCGGGCTGCCGTGCTGGGGAGCAGTCCTGGCTCTGGGGGCCCCGGCTTGGGGTTTCGCCACCTGAGCCTGAGGGCTTCCCTCGACTGCCGCCTTTTCTTCCTCGTCTCCTTCTTTCTCGATGACTACCAGAGTTGCTCCCACTTCGATCAGGTCTCCCTCTTCTCCGATCCGCTTGGCGATCTTGCCCTTTAATGGAGAGGGGATTTCCACTGTGGCTTTGTCAGTCAACACTTCCACAATGGGCTGATCCTCTTCAATAGACTCTCCCTCTTGGACCAGCCAACGCACGATTTCTCCCTCCACGATGCCTTCCCCGATGTCAGGAAACTTGAATTCAAAAGCCATAGCAGTACTGGAGTTCAGAAATTCATGCTATCTCTGAGCGCTTTTCGGATGCGTTTCTCATTGGGTAGATATTCCGGTTCAAAGACATAGGGGACGGGAGTGTCAAAGCCGGTAACCCTCAGGATAGGCGCTTGAAGATGAAGGAAAGCCCTTTCACTGATGGTGGCCGCCAGCTCTGCTCCGAAGCCGCATGTCCTGGGAGCCTCATGGACGATGACTGCCCTGCCGGTTTTCTTGACCGATGCGATGACGGTATCGATATCGTAAGGCAGTAGCGTGCGCAGGTCGATAACTTCTACGGAGATCTGATTCTCCTGGGCAGCCTTCTCAGCAGCTTCAAGGGTCACATGCACCATTGCCCCATAGGTCACAATGGTGATGTCTTTTCCTGCTCGAGCCACCGTCGCCTTGCCCAGTTCTATGATGTATTCTCCTTCGGGCACCTCTCCTTTCACCGCTCTGTAGAGGCGCTTCGGCTCCAAGAATATGATGGGATTGTTATCCCGGATCGAAGCAATCAGCAAGCCTTTGGCATCGTAAGGATTGGAAGGCATCACAACTTTCAGTCCTGCGGTATGGATGAAATAAGCTTCTGGACTCTGCGAGTGGTAATGACCGCCTCTGATCCCTCCTCCGCACGGGGCTCGAATCACCATGGGACAGGTGTACTGTCCACCTGAGCGATAGCGCATTTTGGCGGCTTCATTGACGATCTGGTCAAAAGCGGGGTAAATGAAATCAACAAACTGAATTTCCGGCACCGGACGCAGTCCGTAAAGTGCCATGCCAATGGCACTCCCAACAATCCCATTTTCGGCCAGTGGTGTGTCAAAGACCCGATCCGGACCGAATTCCGTTAAGAGTCCTTGAGTGGCGCGAAAGACGCCACCGAACTTTCCCACATCTTCGCCCAGAATGATGACCCGGTCGTCGCACTTCATTTCAGTGCGCAGCGCATCATTGACGGCCTGTATGATGTTAAAGGTTGGCATTCATTTCGCGCTCGCTCGCATCGTGCTCCTGAAGCAAGCTGCCTAGATCTTTGGTTGCGCGACTTCGCTCTCTAGAATAGTGAGAAGTTCTTCACGCTGTTCTTCCAGATGCCAGGGGACGCTGTCCAGCACATCCTCGAACATCGTATCGATGGATGGCGGGCCTATTTTCTCAGCTCTCTTTACGGCCGCGTCGATTTCTTTCTTGATATCTTGCTCCAAACTAGCATCCTTCTTTTCACTCCAAGCTCCATTGCCGATGAGATAGGACTTAAAACGAGAAATCGGATCTTTCTTTTTCCACTCTTCTACTTCCTTGTCATCTCGGTAAACACGAGGATCGTCGGAGGTCGTGTGACCTCCCTGGCGATAAGTCACGGCCTCAATCAGAGTCGGTCCTTTTCCCTGGCGAGCTCTGTCGACCGCTTTTCGGGTGACTGCATAGACTGCAAAGATATCGTTGCCGTCGACTTGCACGCCTTCGATATTGTAAGCCGTTGCCTTGACGGCGAATGATGGTGAAGCGGTCTGAACTTTACTCGGGACCGAGATTGCCCATTGGTTGTTCCGGCACAAGAATATAGTGGCCGCTTTGTAAACACCGGCGAAATTCAGGGCCACGTGGAAGTCCCCCTCAGAGGTAGCACCATCACCGAAATAGACCAGCGCAACGTCCTGAGTGCCCCGTAATCGGGCAGCCATTCCGATGCCTGTGGCATGTGGTATTTGATTTCCGACCGGACTCGAGATTGAACCAAAGCGCAATTTAAAGGAAGCATAGTGATTGGGCATCTGCCTGCCCTTGATCTGGTCTTCGGCGTTACCGAATAATTGGCAACAGAACTCATGGAGAGAGAAGCCGCGAAGCAAAGCTGCTCCTAGCTCACGATAGCAGGGAATGATCCAATCCTTTGCCTTGAGAGCAAAGGCGCTGCCAATGATCGAGGCTTCTTCACCGATAGAAGCAACGTAAAAACCTATCCTTCCTTGTCTTTGGAGTGTAATCATCCGCTCATCGATTCGACGATTGAGCAGCATCAAACGGTACAAACGGATAAGATCCTTCCCGCTGATGGAGGGAACCTTCTGTCCCTTCAACACTTTTCCGTCTGAGCCCAAAATTCTGACCAATTCCTCCGACATACGCTGGGAATTATAACTTTGGCACTTTCCTCACACAAGCACGGAGACAGCTGACACCTAACATCTGACACCTGACAGCTGACAACAGACCGCTGACAACAGACAGCTGACAACAGATCGCTGACAGCTTCCAACTGACAGCTGACACCTGTGCGCGCATCACGCTCTGTGATGTCATACCAACACGTTATATAGGCTAAGAAAGTTTTCATACGAAAGGAGTCGACGTATGGCGAAGGCAAGAGCAAAGAAGAAAAAAGCTACCAAGAAGAAGGCGACCAAGAAGAAGGTCGTCAAGAAGAAGGTCGTCAAGAAGAAGGTCGCCAAGAAGAAGGTCGTCAGGAAGAAGGTCGCCAGGAAGAAGGTCGTCAAGAAGAAGGCGACTAAGAAGAAGGCCACCAAGAAGAAAGCGACTAAGAAGAAGGCCACCAAGAAGAAAAGTGCCAGAGCCCGAAGAAGGTAGCTTACTGTGGGCTCGGTCGCTGTACGCACCGGGCCCCTCCCTTTCTCCCCAAACGATCAGCCCTCCAACCCGTTCTCCGAAATCACGCAGCACTAAGCGGACTGTCAGCTGTCTAACTCACTTCGTTCGTAGAGAGAACTCGCTGCGCTCACCTTCCAGCTTTCAGGTTCCACATTCCATATATATTCTGGATTCTGAATTTGCGATTTGGGATTTGGGATTTCCGCCGGCCCAAGGCCGGCAGCGGTCTGTGGTCTGTTGTCAGGTGTCAGGGTTTCTGACAGCTGTCAGCGGTTCCCCATCCGCGCCTCAATTTCATGGATCTCACGGGGTGCACCTTCCGAGAGCACCTGGTAGCCGTTCTCAGTCACCAGGACATCCTCTTCAATTCGGACACCGATGTTCATGAATTTCCTGAGAGCCGGACGAATCTTTTCCAGGTCCTTTTCATTGACTCCCTGCTTGGCCAGTCTTTCCTCAGAATCTTCTCTGACGTAGATGCCCGGTTCGACAGTTAAGACCATGTTGGATTCCAAGTGCTCACCATAGCTGACGTCGTGCACATCCAGCCCGACAAAGTGCCC
>JAPUKI010000031.1 GCA_027295745.1 Acidobacteriota bacterium | reverse complement strand
TCACCAACTTCAGAAATCTTTCCATCTGCTTTCTTTATAAGAGTACGAACACCCTGAGCCCATATCTGCACACCCCCATCTTTTGTGTGAAGAAAGAGATTCTGGAAAAAGTTGGCGGTTTTGACCCCGAGTTCAAATGGGCAGAAGACTTTCGGCTGGGCATACTGCTTGGCTCCCAGGGCTTCCGTTTCGTGATCGATCGGAAAATTGAAGGTGTCCATCTGAAGCGGTACCAGCTCAAGACGATCCTGAGGGAAGACTGGCGGCGCGTTCGCGATCTTCGCGCCATGAAGCTGGAAGGAGAGCAGGGGCGCTTTGCCCTTCGGGCCCACCGTTTCCGCCGGCTCTTGTCGGTGGCTCTGCCTGGCCCAGTGCTGATTTTTGCCCTGCTCACCTTTCTGGGCCCCATCTTTGGCCAGATCGCCTGTTCACTGCTGGCCATTTTCTATCTCTGCAACTTGCCTTTTCTGCTTTACTTGAGAAGTCGGCGAGGAGTGGTATTTGCTCTCAAGGCCGCGCTTTTTCTCTTCATCGAGATGCTTTGGGCAGAGGTGGCTCTGGTGGGCTCTTTTGGGATTCCGCACTGATGTTGCAAGGCCAAAGAATCGCGGTGGTTTTACCTGCTTACAACGCCGCCGCCACTTTGGAACGCACCTATCGGGAAGTCCCCCGAGACCTGGTTGACGAGATACTCCTGGTAGACGACTCGAGTCAAGATGAGACCGTTTCAATTGCCAGGCGCCTGGATGTAAAGACCTTCGTCCACCCCACCCATCGTGGTTACGGGGGAAATCAGAAGACCTGTTATCGGGAAGCGCTCAGGCTGAAAGCCGATGTTTTCATCATGCTTCATCCTGACTATCAGTATCCGCCTCAACTGATCCCGGCCATGGCCTCCATGGTGGTGAGTGGTGAATACGACATGGTCCTGGGTTCCAGAATTTTGGGTGGTCAGGCCTTGAAGGGAGGAATGCCGCTGTACAAATATCTTTCCAATCGATTTTTGACTGCGGTGGAAAATTTTCTGACTTTGGCCAAGCTGTCTGAATATCACACTGGCTACCGGGCCTTCTCGCGTCAAGTTTTGGAGACACTCCCACTGGAGGAGAACTCAGACGACTTCCTATTCGACAATCAGATGATCGTTCAAGCTCTCTTCTTTGGTTTTCGGATTGGTGAGATCAGCTGTTCAGCCCGTTACTTTCCGGAAGCTTCCACAATCAACTTCTCCCGGTCCGTCAGATATGGGTTGGGGGTTTTGATGACGGCCCTTCAGTTCAGGCTTCAGAAGCTGGGAATCTCACACTTTTCGATTTTTGATCCCCGGGGGCGCAAGCTGTGATCCTGTTTTTACGAAGCGAAGTGTTTAGGATGCCCAGGGCTCGTCTGGGATGAAAGAGGGTGTTGACGCTCATGGCACATTCGTAGGTGCATTGACATCCCAGCTCTTTTTGAAAGTGTCGACCTTCTTCGGCCAGCTGGCCCCGCCACAGTCTGGCCAAGTCACCGTTAAAGTCACGAACATTTCCCATGCTTTTGTTCAGTGTCTCGCAGACGTAAACCTCTCCGGTCTCGCTCAGAATACCGATCAGCTCTCCCCCATAGCAGGGGGAGATACGGCTGGTTGCCCCGGCCGCTTCACCGATGAGACGATAGGTCGCCTCTTCTTTGGCCGTGACCAGCCGATCCATCCATCCGTCAGTCAGACCATGAGTCCTGCGGTACTCGATCACGCGCCCGGCAAAGTCGCGATAAAGAGCCAGGTCCACCTCCTTGAGAGAGGGATCTATGGGATTGCCGCGCACTAGTGTAATCGTCACGGCGTCAGGTTGAAGCTCCTTTTCAATGAATCGGAAAAACTCATCTAGACGGTGCTGATTGGCTGAGGAAACGGTCAGTGCCACTCCCACGGACAGATTGGGGAAAGAAGGTTTGAGTTTCTTGAGTTCTGTCAGTGTCTGCAAGGCTCGCTTGAAACTCCTGGGATCCTGGCGGATGCGATTGTGAACGTCTTCAGGGCCGTCCAGGGAAACGCCTGTCGAAACACGCGCTTTGCGCACCTTTCCCATGAGCTCTTCGACCCGACTGACGATCCGGTCCACCTGAAAGCCGTTGGAGGGAATTTGGATGTTGCGGACATGGGAGTTTCGCTCGAAGGCTCGAGCGATGTCGGGAAGATCCGCTCTCAGGTAGGGTTCGCCTCCGGTCAGGGAAAGGGTCAGGAGGTTGGGTAGGGAGCGGCTGATCTTCTCAATCTCATCCAGTGTCAGTTCGTTCTTCCTCTTGTTGAGTTCCTCCCAATAGAAGCAGTGAGTGCACAGAAGGTTACACCTGGAAGTGACGAAGAAAATGAGGCTGACCGGGAGTCCCTTCTTATAAAAAAGGCGGCTGGCAATCCGGACATCCCTGAGCGCGGTGTCTAGCACTGAGTGGATCCTAACATAGGCGCTTCCCGTCTAGCCCCCAAATTTTCTGCAATTGTGTTCCATTCTGGTCGTTGACGTCTTGAATCCAGCGGAGTAGCTTTCCCAGAAGCCGTGAATTCGTGCGTGGGAGGCACCTCAGGTGCCAGATCTGTGCGGTCGTGCTTTCAGTGTTTTATAGGGAACGGCCCGATCACCAGTAAACACAGGGACTTGCGGCCGAAAATTAACGATTTGTGGTAGGGAGAATGGATGGATCCATTCTTCGGATAACCATATACTTTTCGCCTCTTGCCACATCGACCACTGGATCGTTCCATTCATCGCCAGGCGCGTTGGAGCCCACCGCAACACCTTTCGTTTGCTTCGATGATGACCGGTTAGGTGCCGATGTCACCTTCACTGAAAAGTTTGCCCCACCCAGTTTCCGACCGCGTGGGTAATCGACACAACGAGGCCCGCGATCAAAAGATGCTCAGCTATGACCTTCCCTGGGTGTTTCCCTTGAGCCCTGGCAAGGCGGTAGCTGAGTACTGCAAGGACAACTCCGCCCCACACGAGACTAACCATTATCGCTTGCGTCAGTTGGAGAGTCAGGAAAGGAACTAGAAAGCTCCCGACCACAAGCAATTTCGCGAGTAACGTAGCTAGAGTCGCAGCCCAGATCTGGTCTGCTGTGTGGACGTTCTCCGACTCTTCATGCACGTGGATGCCAAGGGCGTCAGAAAGAGCGTCCGCAATTGCAATCGTGATGATTGCTCCGATGATCACAGCTGTCGAATGCGTGCCAGAATGAAGTCCAACCATCAGACCCAAGGTTGTGATGACGCCGGATGTCAGACCGAAGTTCACACCTTCGCGAAACGACTCACGAACATTCATAATTCCACATGACCCATGCTGGGCCTCACGCGTCGTAGGGAAAGCTCCAGAGCATCCTGACCAGTTTCTCGACCACCAGATCGTCCCCATCTGCCCATGTGTGCTGAAAGTTGGTGATGGAATCCACGCGGCGCGAATAGGGTATTTGCCAGGCTGCCTCGGTCAATTCCTCTATTGCCGCAAGGGTCTCAGGTGTGAATAGATCGCTCTCTTTGGCTTCTACGGCAATAAATGCATTTTTATCTTTGGTGTAAGTATCTTCATAAGCTTCAAGAACCTTCAGCTGCGGATTCTTCTCGC
>JAPUKI010000309.1 GCA_027295745.1 Acidobacteriota bacterium | reverse complement strand
CGTTGTGCGACCCGCAAGAAGCGGGTGATTGTGAGCCCTTTTCCCCTTGTTTTTCACATTAATCAATATGGAGTCAAAACAAAAACCCAAAATTGTTCTTTACAAGGAGCCTACTATGCCAAATATCAATCCGCTAGATCTTGCTGTAGGAATTCCATCCTACAATGAGGCAGACAACATCGAGTTCGTGGTTCGCCAGGTTGCCG
Organism: Acidobacteriota bacterium; assembly: GCA_027295745.1. Lineage (GTDB taxonomy): Bacteria > Acidobacteriota > UBA6911 > RPQK01 > JADFOI01 > JADFOI01. The sequence continues at coordinate 3,616 of JAPUKI010000309.1, read as the reverse complement.
CGGGGCTAGCGAAATACTTTCCTCATTTGAACACGGTGATCGTTAATGCCGACAACTTTTCCCAGGATGGAACCAAAGAAGCCTTTATGGCAGCCAATAGCGGCCGCATTCCCAAGGTTTATCTCTCCACACCAGCCGGGGTGAAAGGAAAGGGGAACAATTTCAAGAATCTATTTAACTATCTGTTGCCCTATCATCCCAAAGCAGTCATCGTTGTCGATGCCGACTTGCGAAGTATTCAACCGGAGTGGATACGACACCTGGGGCAGACTGTATTCAAAGGATTTGATTTTGTCACTCCCCTGTACTGCCGCAATGAGTACGACGGAACCATCACCAACCACTTGTGCTATCCGCTCCTTTACAGTGTGCTGGGCAGTGATATTCGCCAACCTATCGGTGGAGAGTTTGCTTTTTCCGGAAGGCTGTTGAAGCACTGGATGAGGCAAGACTGGGGAGAAAACGTCCTTCAATATGGTGTCGACATTCTGATGACATCGGAGGCCGTACTTTCCGGGTTTTCTCTGGCACAGGTGGCCCTGGGTTCGAAGATTCACAAACCCAGTGCTCCTAAACTGGGGAAAATGTTTACCCAGGTGGTGGACACTCTATTCGGTCAGTTATCGGGATCGAATTGGAAGCAGAATATGCGCAGACCTCAAGCCCCTCCAGTGATCGCCTACAACAAGCGCCGGGTGGAACAACCTCAGTCATTGAGCATTGATTATAAGGCCTTGAAACAGAAAGCCTTGGAGGAGTTTTCCACCCATCAAACGCTTGTTCTCGAGATTCTTCCCCAAGAACAAGCCTCTAAAATCGAAGAAATGTTTCAAAGAAAGATTTTTCGGATTTCGGCTGCTGCCTGGGCCGACATTGTCTATTCGTTTCTAGCGGTCTATGCTGCTCAGTCGGATCGTGACCAGCAGCTGAGGATTGTAGAGGCACTCAAACCGCTTTATTTCGCCAGGACGGTTTCCTTCATCTGGGAAACCCTGGAACTCGACCATGTTGGCTCAGAGAGAAAGCTGGTCCAACAGGCCCAAACTTTCTGGGAGCACCGCTACACACTGCTGGAGAGCGACTCGGCGGCTGCATGAAGGATTGACGAATCAGTGCCACAGATCAGAAACCAAACCGGAAAAACCTTCATAGGGGCCAAGAAGGTGTTTGCACAATCCTTTTCTGAACGTTTCTGGGTCGACCTGAAGCCGTTGGCACCAGAAAGAAAAGTCAGACTGGTCCTTAAGAAGGAAATGGAGTGCCGAACGCCGGTGATTCGGGTGGGATCCTCTCAGGTCCTCGAGCGCTATCCGAAAGACAGCTGCTGCCAGTTTTCGTTGGTTAACTTCGCAATGAAGCTGCTCCCCCTCCAGGGGAATGGTCATGCCTTGTGCCATCATCTACCTCCTCAACGGTTTTAGACTCAAGGCTATTCTCGCTCACAATCCGCCCTATGAGAACTGGTAAAAGTACCAGTTCTCCAGGAAATGATTAACAGGGGGGGAGTTGATATATGGGCTTCCACCGAATGGGAGTTCAGGGCATGAGCGCCCCAAAAGTCACTCAAGAGATTCGAACCGAAAGACCCATTCGTACACTTTTCCCAGCCCGCACTTCTCACACCTTCTAAACAGGATCTTCCAGTCCGTGTGAGAAATGCGGAATTGGGGCCGGAAAGGTCTCATCCTTCGCTTAGAGCAAAGCGCTCACGCATCGAACTAAGCGTTCGTTCCATGGACTCTCGCGCCACTCCAGTGATGATGGGTTTTATGAAGAACGCCAGAATGGCTGGGACTCCCCGGCTGAGAGTCAATGATTCGCACTCCACCAGGACCCCTCCATCAACCTGTTGGTACCGCCAATAGGAATTCAATCTCCACAGGAATCCACGGTCCTTTCCTTTCGGCTTTTCTCTCTCAGCGGGGGTGCCGGCCTGATCCAACTCGACAATTCTGGTGGCTATGCTTCGACTCGAGGCCAGACCCTCACCGTGTCGCTGATATTCGATAAGGTGTTCCGTATTGTAGGTCACCGTCACGATCTTCGACCGCACCAATTTCAAGTAGAGGCGTAGAGAGTCATCGCTTTCTTCCAGTATTCTGGACTCCAGGACATCCTCCTGAAGCTGTTCCTGCTGGGCAGGATTACGGACTTGGGCCAGAACTCTTTCCAGATCGACATTGGGAATGAACACGCTTCCCCGCCAGTGATGAATGGTACCTGCGGGTACCTTAATCTTGCGACCGCTCGGATTGAGGGTCTTCATCTTCTCCACCAGGATCCTGCCTGAAAGTGCGGCATCACGCTCCATTTGTGCTTTGGGAAACGATTGAAAGTCCTGAGCTAAAAAGCCTGTTGAGGCGTTCAGTTCCCCCTTGATTCGCTCTTCGGTGAGACGCACATACTCATCCCAGGCCTTCAGGGTTTTTCCTTGAAGCTTGGCCGCCATCACCGGGGAGTCGGCCACCCCCATAGCTAAGACAACTAATAGTGCCCCGATTTGATAGATCTCTTTCTTGGTCATCATTTCTGCCTCCTTGTTTTTACATGGCCTCCCGAAACACCAACCGATCACTGACCAGAAAATTCAAAACCGAGCAGCTGACAATGGTAATGAGAGTGGCCAATAGATAGTGGACATCCAACCTCCCCACCAGCACCTCCATGAACAGCAGGTTTTCCCCAATGGAAAGGGCTCCGATGGTCAGGTTGAATCGGAGTAATCGAGCCAACCTTCCAGAGCTCTCACTTGCCGTCCGGTCGCCCCAGGTCCATCGTTCGTGCCACACGAAGTTATGCAAAATCGCAGCTTCCACGGCCAGCGCCGTGGCCGGCAAATAGTCCATTTGGGACCAACTGAGCAGTATGACCAGCGTGATGATCTGGACCCCCATGCCCATGATTCCCACTACATTAAAGGTGGCCCAACGTCTCAACACACGGACGAACGGACCCTGCCCGGTGGATACTGCGGATGAAGTAGGGAAACTCATCTTCATGACAGAGGCTCGGCTTGATAGAGAGTGCGTGTATTGCGAATAGCCGAGACGGTAAGCGCTACCGCCAGACCCGCCGTTGTACAGATCCCGGCCACGTCGAATAGATGAAAAGCACCCAAGTCCCCCAGTTGGACCACCGGCTTGTAAAGAAGATACAGCGTACCCATAGACAGGAGAATGCGCAGTTCTGTCCCGCCGATAGGCCCGAAGGAAAGGCGAAAAATACCGAGAGAATAAGTAGCCAGAAAGATTTCAGCGGAAACCATCATGTATCCGACCAATAATCCCAGTCCCACCAAAGGCGTCATGTAGCCAGAGGCAGCCAGTCCGCCAATCAGAAACAACGCACCTACAATGTCGATGACGTGATCGACGTAGTACCCGTAGCGCGGTCTTTGCCGGTTGCGTACCCTGGCCAGGGTGCCATCCAGACTGTCGCCAAACCAGTTGAGGCCCAGTGCCACAACCACCAGAAACAGGGCTCGCTCATCCCACTGAGCTGCCCAGTAGGAAAGGCCCGCCATCATCATGGCGAAAAGCCCCAACAGCGTCAGCTGGTCCGACGTCACCCACTCCGGGAGTCTTTCCGCCAGCCAAATAAGTACTTTTTTCTCGAT
>JAPUKI010000308.1 GCA_027295745.1 Acidobacteriota bacterium | reverse complement strand
AACCAAGATTCTTCCCGAGCCACAGACCCGCTCTGATCTAGGAGAATTATTACGCACCACTGGTTTCGCTGCCTCCCCGGGTCTGCTGCGGGTGCTCGGGGTCATCCCGGTCCTCGGTGGGATAATCATGCCTGCAGTGACTATCTGGATGCTGGTTGCCATGATCATCGCCGTGCGGCAAGCACTGGACTATAAGAGCACGGGCCGAGCCGTAGGGGTCTGCCTGATCGGCTGGGTCATCAGTGTCCTGATTCTGGCATGGACTCTCCTGATGACTTCAGGGGGAAGCACCTAGCTCAGTAGGAAAGCTCGCGGCTCCCGAGATCTTGATTCTCTGTCAGACCCCTCCTGGAACTCTTTAAAAAAGGGCCTACCTACAACCGGTGCCCGTACCTGGCCCCCGGCCGACCTGCTCAGGGTAGTTTCAGTGGGGACTCATGGCGATGAGCCAACTTCCATTGACCGGCTTGTTTGACCCACACACTGGTCATTCTTAGGCTCTGTCGTTGACGTTCGCCACTAGGTAGTAGGACCGGCCCCACTAAGTAGTAAGTGCTGACTGCTGCATCCCCATAAACTTTGATCTCGAGATGCCGGACCTGGAAATCAAACTGACGACCCGAGTCATGTCTCGCTCGCATGCGCTTTTTACTGTCTTCATCCCATCCGTGGGAGACCAGTCTGGCCGTAGGGGGATAAATGCTGAAATCCGGAAGCATGTAATTGTAAACGCCATCCGCATTCCCGGCTTTCTCTTGGGCCCTGGAATCCAGCTCTGCCGCTTTGATATCATCCACATCATCCGCCATGGCGACGGCTGTCGCCAACATGCCGATCACAAACAATGTTGCCAATACTTTCATCTTGCTTTCCTCCCTTAATCAGGTGGTGGGTGCCCGGGCATCCTTGAGACCCTTAATCCGTCAGCTTGGGAGCGGTTTTCACCACCTCATCAAAAACCCGCATCTTCGCTACATCCTCTTCGCTGTATCCGCTGTCAAGGAGAGCCTGGGCCACGTTCTGGAATTCTGCTGCATTTTCAATCCCTTGGGCCGACACCACAGTGGCTCCCCAGTCTGTGCTGATGCAGACATGATCGATTCCCACCAGGTTGACCACGTGATCAATATGCTTGACGTACTCAGAAAGCGGAGGAAGATCCGCTCGTTGCCGACGAGCTCGTTCGGCACGTCCTGACCCGCTTCCCTGGGTCTGTTCTCTGATGAAATCATAAATCTTGGCAGGATCCCCCGTATACTCCATGGGATCCGTTTCCGTGATTCTGGAACTGGGATTCGCCGTTCTCCTGGGCGGCCATTTTTCGTGAAACTCCGGACTGATCACCTGAGGGATGAAGGGAATTCCAATGAGTCCCCCACTCTCTCCCAGCAATCGCAGCATGGCATCATTCCAGTTCAGCGGTGCATCGACCAGAGCTTCAACGGCCACATGAGAATTGATGACCGGCTGAGTGCTGGCCGCAATGATCTCTCTGCTGGTCTGCTCCGAAGCATGAGCAAGATCAATGATGATTCCCAGTCGGTTCATCTCGGCTACTAATTCACGTCCGAACGGGGTCAGCCCCGACCCTTTGCCGTTGTTTTCCTTGGAAATGGCAATGTCCCCGATGCTGTTTTTGAAAAAGTGCATGGGGCTAATGAGTCGCAGGCCAAGCTGGTGCAGCATGCGCAGCGCTGCCAAGTCGCTTTCCAGAGCACTGCCTCCGGATATCGACAGGATGATCGCCAGCTTGCCCTCTTTCTGAAGGGCCCGCACCTGGTCGGCATCCCTGGCTATCCCAAGTTGGTCGGGATAGAGCACAACTTGTCGATACATGTGATCAAACTGTCTTAAGACCTCTGTGACGGCAATGTGGTTGACTGAGTAGAACTCGTCAACGGACGTGTTCGCGAAGACGGCTCCCAGTCCTCCCTGCCGGGCCATGGAGAGCGAGAATTGAGGATCATTGGGGTCTCCCGCGTTCCATCCACCGCGATAAGCATTGGCCATGGGGTGCATGTGGGCATCAAAGACGAAGAACTTCTGGATCTCCGGGCTTTGGGCATGGCCCGCTACAGACCATAGAAGTAGGGTAGCCGTGATGCTTGCTAGAACACTACAACGCTTCATGGTAAAACCTCCCTGCTTGCTGAGAAGGGTTGAAGAGGATGGATCGCATGCTCTTTGCCCCCTTCAAGGTGTCTTTGCCACAAAGGTTACGCCTGGAGAGTGTTCATGGCAATGGAAAAGGCCGGAGGAGAGAAGTCCCTTCCCGCAGAAATTCTTGGAAGGGCTCTGCAAAGGATTGATCTGGGTACCACCTCCTTTGAGCTCGAAACGTATTCATCAGGCATGGTTCTTGCGCTTATTCCTGAGGGAAAGCAGGGAAATCGCAAGCGCCAGCAGAGCCATCGTGGTTGCACTCACCTGGACGATTCCGGCTGTTAGGAAGGGTGCTCGCGACACGGTCACAACCGGATAGGGGTTTTGCACACCCTCGCCCCGGGGCTCGTTCCACCAGACCACGCTGCCATCAGAGTATTTCTGCCAGGATTTAAACGGATACACTCCTGGTTTCTCAGGAATGGTCAGGGTAAAGTAAATCATCTGAAAGGTTTCAGGCTCAGCTTGATCCCCAGTCCACCAGAGTCGAAGGACCTTCCCGTCTTCGTCTAACTCTCTATGCGGGTTCCAGCCGGAAATGTGCTCCGAGAAACCGAGGTCTCCTCCGTTTTCGCGCCATTCCGGAGACACCTCGATGCCCAACTCAACCACTGGAATTTCCTTTTCCACCGGCGCCCGAATGAAAAGACGCAAGTGGCGAACCCCTGCCTCGGCAGTGGGCGGGTTGATGCTCACATGCCCAAAGAGCGGAACCGCCAAAGCACCCATAAGAATGCACGCTAAAATGAGTGCACGAAACCTGTCTGCTTGCATGGTTCAATCCTCCTACAGAGATTGCCGTCAATGAGATACCTCTGCATTGAACTTCCCTCCAGTGTGTGTTTTACACCTGGAGGAGGTTAAAGGTCATGCTAATTGGGACATCCTAACGCAATACGAGCGGTGACTCATGGCGGTGAACCAACTTCCATTCACCTGATTGCTTGATCCACACTCCGGTCATTCTCAGGCTCCACCGCTCAGAGGTACTGCTGCCTGGCCGCTGGACTGTCCCCACTGAGTAATAGGAAGTCACGGCTGTGTCCCCATAAACTGTCACCTCGAACTTCCGCAATTGCATATTGAACTTCATACCCGCGTCAATTCTCGCTTGGGTCACCGCTTTGTCCGGTGCTTCGGAGAGGAGTCCGCTTGTCGGGGGAAAGATGGTGAACTGCGGAACCATGTACTTGAAATAGCCATCGATATTTCCGGCGTCCTCTTGGGCCCTGGAATCCATCTCTGCAGCCGTCACCTCATCGGCGGCGTCGGCAAAGGCACCGGTCGTTAACAACATGCTCATTAAGGTCATGGTGAGTGTCGTCATCAGTGTTTTCATCTCATACCTCCCGGTTGGATTGTTTAAAAATCATCTGGCCGACCATAGAAGTCCTCCCAGCTCTACACAGATTTGCCTAGATGCTACGCCGTGAGGTTACCAAAGACAATCAATATCGACAGAAGCAGAAGTCGTTTCTACTGAGGGGGAGCGATGTTGAACAGGGATCTATGCTGGTGAACCTCTTTCCATTGACTCCCTTGCTTGATCAATACCGCCGTGCGTTGTACTCGGACTTGAGTGATCGAGCCATCCGGTCGGGCGATCGTCCCGATCGTGTAGTTGGTGGCAACGGCGGTGTTTCCATAGATTTTCACCTCCAGATGTCTGGCCCTGACATTGCGCTTGAGACCCGCATCAATCCCGGCTTGGAAAGCACTCTGCTGTTCTTCAAGAGAAGTGGATCTGGAGAGAAGTCCGCCCCCGGAGAAGAGGCTGCGTTCCGGCGCCCGCGATTGAATATAGGCGTCTGCATCCCCAGCGTTCAGTGCAGCATAGTGCCTAAGCACCGCCGCCTTCACATCACCCACATCGTCGGCCATGGCGACAGTCGTCAGGAACATGCTAACGACAAACAGTGTGGCAATATTCATCTTGCTGTCCTCCCCTATGTGGCTCACTCGATGCTAACGCCTGGAGGGAAACATTGGCAATGTAAATTGGCCAGAGGGTGAAACGGTTGAGTTAAGCAAGAAATAAGTGTCCCCGCTTTTTGGAACCAACTGACCTTTTGTACGTTTATAACAAGTGGAGGCTGGGTCCCCTTTTGAGAGGTTTAGATGCCCCCTCAGACGCATTTTGGACCCAGCACCCTCCTCTACTAGTCCCCTTGCCATCAAGTCTCTTGTCCCCCATAATCCAGGACAAGTGGGATGTAGTAAGTCGCCCTTATCCCTCGCAATGCGGTTGGGGCGACGCATCCCCTTTCTCCAATTTCTGCATTTTTTCCTCCAAGTGACGCCCGTCACCACTGCACCTTTCGCAAAGCTTAAGAATATCTGAGTAGACAATGAAAATATCGTGGCATCGTCGCTGCCCGAAATGTGGGACAAAAAAGATCACTAGACACAACCTCACTTACACTTGTGGGCGATGTCGGCTTGACTTCAGAGGGAAGAAAATTAGCTTTTGGCCTTTTGTGCTGAGAATCTCATTCATGCCTAAGGATTTTAGGAAGAAAAACATCCAGCCCAACGGTCCCCTGTATTAATCGGGGTGTCCACATACCCTTCGCAGTCCATGCGGGTATGATCAGGGCAGTCGTCATGCCGAGATCACAGAAACTCATCCTATCGGCCTCGTGCCTTCTCA
>JAPUKI010000307.1 GCA_027295745.1 Acidobacteriota bacterium | reverse complement strand
GATTCCGCTCATCTTGTCCAGGTTCAGGAGTTCAGCGGGGCTATCGACCCTTCTCCCGGCAGTGAGCAGGAAAAGATACTCAAGCCCCGGGTTCAAATGGGAATTCTTGAGTCCAAATTTCCCTAAGATCAAATCATCGATCGATTTCGTGGCACTTTCCCATTCGGCCACTCCCAGAAGAACATCCGATAACCCAGGTGTCTTAGACAATCCAAAGACTCTATGGATCTGGGGACGCCGCAGGTCGGCATCGATCAAGAGTGTCTTCCAACCGGCCTGGCCAAAAACGACCGCTAAGTTACAGGCGGTGTTTGTCTTCCCCTCCTGCAAGACAGAGGACGTGACAAGGACGGTCTTCCAGTCATTTTTCTTTAACATGACCTCGAGCTGGGCACGCAAAGAACGGAAAGCCTCAGAGACGGGCTCTTGAGGGGCAAAATGACTACAGAGAGTGGCCATTCGGTCTATCTCCGCAGAGGTGACATCGCTCCCCATCTCGCCCACCAGCACATTCCCTCTCACGAGGTCTGCATCCAGATGGGGGATCACCCCCAAAACAGGAAGCTCTAGATATTGCTCAACATCATCTATGGTCCCAATCGAGGTGTCCAGGGACTCCAGCAGAACGGAAAAAATGGCACCCAATATCAGTCCGATCAGAACGCCCGCCAAGGATTTCAATAATCTCGAGGGTTGAACCAAGGGGATAGCCAAGCTGGCCTGCTCGACAATAGTAACCTCCTTGATTTCACTGGCCTTCTGAATTTCCGCGTCCTGCAGCCGCCTCTGGAAAAGATTGAGGCCATCGGTCCGGAGTGTGACCTGCCTTTCCAAAGCTCCAAGTTGACGGGTGATTTCAGGGACGGTTTCCAGTTGATCCCAACGGATCATTAAACTGCGGCGATTTTCAATCAACTCATCCTGAACGGCCTGGTAGCCTTGAAGCAAACTGGAGATGATTTCTCGACCGCTTTCTTTCAGGTCTTCTGTCTCGAGGATCTTCTCGTGGACCTCCCTCGATTCCGCAGTGCTGTAGCGCAACAGCCGACGTAATTCACTTTTCAACCGGTTGATCTCAACAATCAGCTGCAAAACCTGCTCTTCCAGTCGAAAAAGCATCGAATCTTCTGCTTCGCCCAGTACAGGAGAGAAGGCCCAGTACTCTTCGACACTGGGAATCAGTTCCAACTGTCGCATCCCCTTGTCCAGATGGGCAATCGTTCTTCCCAGACTCTCGATCCGCTGTTGGATGTCTCCTCCTGCGGCGACATCCAGAGACAAGACCATTCGATAGTCTTTCTTGAACTCCTCGAGTCCTTTTTCCGCCTGGCTCAGCTCTTCCTCACCCTCTTGGATTCGGGCTTGGATGAACTGCACAGCCTGGCGGACCTCTCGATTTCTCTCTGAGATGTTGTAATTGACGAATTCCTCAGCCGTATAGTTGGCGATATCAACTGCCAGTTCCTGGGAGGAGCCACGGGCCAAGATGCCCACAGCCTCGCTTTCTCCCTTTTTTTCAGCCTCGATCTCGATGTCGCTAACCAACTTCACCAGTATTGGATCATTCCGGACCTTTTGCTCAAAAGCCTCGTAGTCCACCTCCTCTTCATCTCCATCACTCGCTAGAGCGTTCATATCGCTGAATTCATCGTACTTCTGAGCAAGACGCAGCGCCACACGTGCTTTAATCTTCTGACTGGTGATGATTTCTGACTGGGTGGCGATGTTGTCACCTTGATACCAATATAAGGCCTCGACCAGCAGTGCCTGCATATTGGCCGCCACACGAGTGATTTTCACCACCGATTCAGCTTCGAAACGGGGAGGCGGGCTTTGAGTGAAGAAATAGGTCAAACTCCCGACCAAGGTGGGTGCCAGCAGGAGGATCCACCTCCGGCGACGCGCGACACGAAAGATGTCTCGAAGGTTGATTTCAAACTCTGCCATTGTTCCCTGGAGTTTACCTCCGTCCGAAAAGAAATACCGTGTCTCGCAGAAGTCCCAGCAGCGGAGTAATCACCCCTACCACATCTCCTAACTTGGCCAGATTACGTCTCGGGACAAAGACAACATCATGATTTTGCAAGGTGGCGTTCTGAGAGAAATCGGCCTCCTCCACCAGCCTCTTGATGTCCAGCTCAAGCAACTCTGGCTGACTGAGATCCCCTCTGGCGATAAAGACTTTAGAACGCGAGGCATCAGCGGTAAAGCTTCCGCTTCTCGAGATCACTTCGATCAGCGAGAGCTCCTCCTGGGAGTTCACAATTCCTGGGGTCCCCACTTCACCGAACACATAATAGGTATTGGCCCCGACTTCCAGGCTGGGCACCCAGACGATATCACCAGGATGAACAACGACGTTCTGACTTTCATCTCCCTGAAAGATCACCTCCGACAGATTCAGGAAAAGCACTTCTCCCGTGGCCCGATTGACCTGCACCCTGGTCATGTTGGCCCGCTCGCTGAATCCCCCATGCTCAATAATAAATTCTAACACCGTTTGACGACCCTTCAGGGAGAAGACTCCAGATCCCTGACCAGCGCCCTCTCTTCCAATTTCACCCAACAGATAGGCCGGACTTGAATTGTATTCCTCAATGACAACTTGGACGACCGTCTCGCGAAAGTATCTCAACGATTCCATTCGAATGAGGCTCTTCAAATCGGTTGAGGACAACCCTTGAACTTCGAGGTTCAGGTCGATTCCGAAAGGCACAAAGATCGTGCCGTCCTCAGCCACCCGGACCATCGTTTCATCGACATTTAGGCCATTCCAGACGGTAATATGCAGCAGATCATTGCGCCCAATTCTGTGCTCAGCGATACCATCGACCATCGCAAAGGCCTCGCCCTGCGATGCACTGGGCTGTGCTTCGACGCACACCCAAGACCACAAGCACAAGAAAAATATCAGTATTGAGAAAGAAAGCGTCCTGGCTGCACTACCTCGTACCATAGCTCTACCTCCAAGGTGGAGTCTGTGTTTGGACAATGGGTAACGGAAGTTCCAAGTGTGCGCACCACCCCGTTTCTAAAAATCATACCTCAGAATACCGACATCTAGTGGGGGTTTGCAGGGGAAGGTTGTTGAAGACTAACTTGCTGCTGGTAATTGACTGTAGGTAATCGCCTTGGTGATATGTCGGGAGGGAGTGATGACCAGATCAACTTCTCGCTCGTCTTGAAACGGTTTTCCCTCGCTGTCGTAAAGCATTTGGATCTTGGGACGCAGCAGGTTACCGGGGTTCACCTCAATGACTTTTGCTATCTCCCCGGTGTTCAGGAGCACGTACTCGTTGAAAGGATAGAGGGAAAAGCCTTTCAACGCAGCCTTGACTATGCGATCCGCGAAACGTCTCGTCGCTCCCGAGGTTAACTCGTGAAACATTTGATATCCAGTCAAAGCCCGACGATAGGGGCGCTCGTGGATGCAGGCCTCCAAAACATCCGCGAGACCCAAGACCTTAGCTTCTTCACGGATCTCTTCTCCTTTGAGCCCCTTGGGGACTCCCGTCCCATCCTCACGCTCATACACTTGCTCTACCGTTTCCACAAGCCAGGCGTACTCGGACCCCAGCTTTTTTAAAATCTCCGCGCTGTAGACAGGCCGCTGCCGCACTTCCTGCCCCACCTCTCCGCGCTGGTGCACCACCCGCCTGGCGATCTTCACCACCCCAATCTCGTGCAACAGTGCAGCCAGCCCTACCTTTATTCTCTCTTTCTCACTGTAATCCAGCTTCTCTGCAATGCGTAATGCCAATATGGCCACGTTCACGCAATGAGTACTCACAGCAAACTCCTGTAGTCTGTTCGTCGCTGCAAGAAGTAGACTTGAATTCTTCGACATCAACTCGTCGATTCGTTGGACCAACTGTATCCCTCGCTCAACATCAGGGAGATGGTCCTTCTCAGCCCCACAGATCGATTCCAGAACGAAGAGGGTCGCGCCTTCGTAAACTTCGACGGTTTCGTTCTCTGCTTCTGCTTCAGGCGAATCTCTCTTGCCTTTCAGGAAGTCCCGCGACTCAAACTCGTTGAGCTCTTCTTCGGAAATTATGTCAGGGAGACAGGTTTCACTGGTGTCCTGGCGCTGCTCTACAGTGGCTGCCTGCTGTGAGGAGCTTTTACGGAATTCCTCGAGAATATCTTCAATCCCATCAACGGCTTCCCTTCCGGAGTACAGCCTCTGCCGTGAACCAAGTTTCTGGCGATACTCTTCCAGATACTCCTCGATCTTCTGTTCTTTCGACCGGTTCGCTGTGGTTTTTTCCTGGACCATCACGTCATCCCCAGTTTCCAAACCGGGCCTCAAGCAACACTGTTGTCGAGCTAAATCCCCGCTACCAATGACCTTTTAAAGCCATACAAGTGTAACAAATATCAGG
>JAPUKI010000306.1 GCA_027295745.1 Acidobacteriota bacterium | reverse complement strand
ATCCCGAGCCAGCACCACCAAATCGGCAAACTTTCCAGGTTCGATGGAACCTTTTACATCATCTTCGAGGAAAGCCCAGGCCGATTTCACCGTCACCGCCCGGATGGCTTCCTCCAGTGTCAGCCTCTCTTCCGGCCGGAAGACTTTCCCCGACTTGCGCACCCGGTTGACCGCTTCAAACAGGGTGAACAGCGGTCCAATCGGTGACTGATCACTACTCAGGATCACCGGAATGCCGGCATCCCGATAAGTAGCCACCGGTCTGGGGCCCAGGTCCGGCCGCTGGGGGTTCACTCGATAAGTCTCCTCCGCATCATCGGCCGCATGATAGATGGAGTTGACCTGTAGATCGGCCACAATCCCCAGTCGCTTCATGGTCTCCAGGTTTTCGAGGGTGGGTCGGTTGATGTGAGTGAAGATGTGGCGAACATCTTCGCGGGGATACAACCGATAGGCTTCTTCCAAGGCCTCGGAGGCGTAATCGAAGGTCTCGGGAGTCGTGATGTGCAGGTACAGCTGCCACCCTTTCCGGTGTGCTTCAATGAGCACCTTCATGGCCCCTTCCTTGGGCACAATGTAGGGCGACTTCCCGGGCCTCCCCTTATCCAGAGAGACCTTGAAGGTTCCCACCCGAAAGAAATCGGTCTTTATAGGCGGTTGATAGAGCAGGCCGCCGATCAGGTCCAGCGAGTCCTGGGTGGACAGAGAACGAACGGGCAGACGGATCATGAGATTAATGCGCGCAGGAAATCCCTCCTCGCGCTGGAGGAGGCGCTGATAGGCATGTTGAATGGGCTGGGCAGGACTGCCTCCGTTTTGAGGATCCGAAAAACTGGTGATCCCGTAAGGGATGACTTCGGTTTCAATGGCCCGGCCCATGTTTCTCTCCAACTCCTCTGTAGACCAGACATTCAGGGCAACTCTCAAGATCCGTGCTGCCGCTCGCCCTGTTAAGACCCCGGTCGGTTCCCGGGTTCGGGGATCCACGATAAACTCACCGAAAAGTCCCCGGGCGTGAGGCTGCACCGAGCGGCGATTGATGTTGGCCTTGGCAAGTCCCAGGCTGTTGGTCACGTAAACGTGATCGGCGGAAAAGATGAGAATCACTGGATTATCGGGGGAGACCGGGTCCAGATCATGACGATTGGGCCAACGTCCCTCCTCAATTTGCTCTGCCCGGGAGACCCCTCCTGGCATCCAAACGAGCTCTCCTGGTGGGGTGGCCGCCACTTTCTGGCGGACCACTTCAACGATCTCCGCAATCGATCGAGCTTTCCCAAGTTGCTGGATGGCAGGATTGGGAGGCTCTCCCACAGGCCAGGCCAGGTGAAGATGAGAGTCGTTGAATCCGGGCAAAACCGTGTTGCCCTCCAGATCCACCTGCTCTGTGCCGGCTCCTGCCAGCGCCAGAATCTCGCTGTCGGATCCCACGGCCACAAAACGGCCGTTGGTAATAGCCACTGCCTGAGCAATGGAGAAGTCCTCGTCCACGGTCACAATCTTCCCGTTGTGAAGCACAAGGTCAGGCGCGAGTGCATCCGGCACAGTGGACGCACAGTGGCTCAAGACAAAGAGAACAAGGACCGCCAGTAAATTCGTTGAAGCAATTTTCACAAAGCGCATTTTAAAAAAGAATCTTTAAAGCAAATTGAATCTGCCGTGAAGTCGTACGCGTCCGCGTAATTCGGCCAAAACTTCCGCTGACTCGGGTGGGATTCCTGGAACTACTGAAAACGTTCGTACTAGGAGCAGCAAAGTTGGCCCGATTGAAGATGTTAAAGAATTCTGCCCGAAACTGAAAATTGACTTGCTCACTGACGTAGGTGTTCTTCACCAGAGAGAAATCAAGAGTCACCAGTCCAGGCTGCGTGATCGTGTTTCTACCCAGATTGCCCATGGTGCCGGGCGTAGCCACCACAAAGGAGCTTGGATCCAAGTATTGATCGGGCCCTCCCAGAACCGGATTGTTGTCCGTACCGGGTATGAGATCCGGTCTTTCCGACGCGTTGAAGCTGGGGATCTGCAGGTTTCGCGAATTGTTGAACCTGATTGAGACAAAAGAAGGATTGCCGGTATTCATATTCAGGATCCCACTGGTCTGCCATCCTCCCAGGATCTTCCCGGCGGCTCCTGTCTGATTGGCGCCAAAGGGCAAATCGTAAGTGAAATTGGCCACAAAGTTATGTCTGAGATCCCAGCTGGAAGGCCCTTTGTCCCGACTCCGGTCGAAGGGATCCATGGAATAGGAATCCCAGCCTCCTCCGCTGAAACCCTCCTGACCAATGGACTCGTCAATGGCATTGGACCAGGTGTATGAAGTCTGAAATTGCAATCCGCTGGTGAAGCGCTTGGTGACTCGAAGCTGCAGGGAGTTGTAGGTGGAATTGGTGTCAAACTGTCTCATATCGATGGACCCAAAAGCCGGGTTGAGCCGGTCGGCGTTCGGTTCCCAAAACTTTGTTCCGTCGGGCACCGAGGGATCTTGCGGGCACGGGCACACTGTGAATTCCGCAATATTGGCCGGCTGCAATCGCCCCAAATGAACTCCATGGGAGCCCACATAGCTCAGGGCGAACATCATGTCGGACCACAGCTCCCTCTGCAGGGTCAGGTTGTACTGCATCATGTAGGGAGTCTTGATATCAAACATCTGGGCAGCGAGGTTGGCCGGGGGAAAAGGCCCGTCTAAATCAATAACCGGCTTCCAGTTGACCTCCGGTCGGCCGTTGGCATCGACTGGAAAAACCTGCTGGGTGCGGATCGTAAAGGGGGGATTCTGCAGAGCGGGGAAACGCCAGTTCACATAGGTCATCTGCATATGAAAGATCCCAAAGCCGCCTCGTAGGGAGGTTTTTCCTGTATTGAAGGGATCCCAGGCAAATCCAATCCGTGGGCCAAAGTTATTCTTGGGCAGCTTGAAGAAAGGATCGCCAACGGTCGTGGTCGAGTCGCCGTACACATCTCTCAAATTGGAAATCCTGCCAGCCACTTCGACGGGGATGGTAACGAATTCGAAACGCAATCCCATGTTGATCGTCAGATTAGGGAATAACTGAAAGTCGTCCTGAAAGTAGAACCCGGGCACGGTTTGTCGGAATCCCCTCATGTCGCCGGAGCCCGGAACCAAAAATTCAAGGAGACGAGGTCGGCCTTCCAGGAAATCCGCATAGCCGCCGTAGCGCACGCGGCCGTGCACGCGCGGTCTGTTCGAACCATTCAACTGATATCGCCAAATGTCCACTCCTGCTCGGATGGAATGTCGACCCTTCGTGTAAGTCAGCCTGTCGGTAAACTGAAACACGTTGACGATGGAGAAACGATCGGCGGCGTTGGAGGGTCCCCACGTAGTGATGGTCCCAACAGTCAGATTAGGCGGAATGCGATCGGGAGCGTCAATGATGTTGAAAGACTCATCCAGACTGGATCGATTGATGTCTCCTCCTTTGGATCGATTCAATCCAGCGCGGAAGGTATTGAGCAAAGTGGGCGAGATGATCCTGTTCCACTCAAGAGTCACATATTGAGAACGTGTCTCCGCCTCTGTGAAGAAATCCGAATAAGCCTGAGGTTGAACTCGAGAGGCATTATCCAGAGTGTATCGGCCAAACACGGAATCCGAGTCGCTGAGTTGGTGATCCACCTTCACCATGAAATAGTCCTCATCAATCGGACGGCTTTGAGTGCTGATGAATTCTCCAGAACCGTTTCCGTTATCCCGACCGTTGGGAGACGGCATCACGTCCACATAGGGTTGGACCTCTGGATGAGTAGTGACCGGACCGCTGGCCAGACAACCTGGCGGAAGAGGGGCGGATGTACACATTCCGTTGCGAACCGCATCGGTGGGTGTATTGATGATTCGGGTGTTGGAAAGCCTTTCCCTGAGTCCCTCATAGCTGCCGAAGAAAAACGTCTTGTCCTGAATGATGGGGCCCCCCAGGGTGAAACCAAACTGGTTGCGAATAAAAGGAGGGGGAGCGCTTCTTGTAAGAGGATCCCGAGGGTCAGTATCGAAAAAGTTGCGGGCATCCAGGGCACTGTTTCGATGATACTCAAAAACCGAACCGTGGATTTGGTTGGTTCCCGATTTCGTGACACTGCTGATCACACCGCCTGAGCCCCCGAATTCCGCACTGAAAGAACTGACCACTACGGAGAACTCACGGATGGTATCGACTCCCAGGGTCTGTCCGGCCGCACTTCCCGGAGTGTGACCGAAGGAATCCTTGACTTCTGTCCCGTCCAGGTAGAAGTAGGTGTTGGTGGAACGGGCGCCGGCCATGGAGAGTTTGGCACCGCCGCCGGAAATCGAGCTGAAATTTTGACTTCCTAAGGTGGTCACACCCGGCTGCAGGAGTGCCAGCTGGGTGTAGCTTCGACCGTTCAGGGGCAGATCTGCAATCTGTTGCTGCGATACCAGGTCGGTCAGTACGGAACGAGTCGTCTCCACCAGTGGGGCCTCACCGGTTACGGTCACTCTTTCGCTGATCTCTCCGACGCTTAAAGCAAAATCCACCAGCGCCGCTCTACCAACGGTCAGAGTGATGCCGGTCCGGACCCCCGTTTGAAAACCCGTCAGTGAGGCCTCGACCTGGTAGTTCCCTACCGACAGGGTCGGCACCTGATATCTCCCTTCATCACCGGTTGTCGTCATTCTTGTGATACCGGTGTCCAAATTCGTCACCTCAATAGAAACACCGGGAATGAGACCTCCTGTCTCATCGGTGACCACTCCCGATATGATTGCAGTGGTCTCCTGGGGAAAAACAGAAACGATCTGACTGCAAAACACCAGAAAAAATAAGGCGATCAAGGAAAATAGCTTGTTTGGCATGCCCCCCCTTTGTCGTTTACCGAAGAAATGCACATCAAATGTGCTGGTTAAGCGAAGTTTTGCAGGCTTCTCTCCTCCTGTCAAGGCTTGTTTGTTCTGGATTGAACAGAGTCCTCAGGACCCTTCTCCCTGAAGCGGCCGAGGTGATCTTGACAGAGGCTGCCCCAGTGCATAGTGTGAGCCTACCGTCTAAATCAATACACACCAAGCGAAAGGGTTAACATCTTATGAAACAGATCCCGGCATTTTTTTTATTGAGCGTTCTGGTGGCTGCTGCAGGTTGCGGGGAACAGGCAGCGCCACTTGCGGAAAATGGCGTACGGAGTGAACTCGTTCAAGTGAGGACCGAGGATAACGTCACCTTGCAAGGCCTTCTCTGGACCCCCGCAGGCGGAGTGCCGCGGGTGGGGGTTGCGCTCGCTCAGGGCACAGGCGGTGAATTCTACTCCGCCATGCTGGTCTGGCTCGGGGAAGAACTGTCCAAGGCCGGCTATCTCACACTCTCCCTAAATCGCCGCGACCATGGGAGCAGCTTCGGATACCATAGGCTGGAGACCGCGGCCATGGACCATCGTTACGCGGTAGATCTGCTGGCTGAGCGTGGAGTGCAAAGTGTCGTTCTGGCCGGCCGCAGTTTTGGCACCGTGACGGGCCCTTACTACGTGAGAGCCACTGATGACAAGCGGATTCGAGCCATGGTCCTTTTCGCACCGGTTGGCGATTATCGGGTAGGCACACGGGCCGCCGTGGGTGGCCCACAAAAGTACGATGAGATGGTGGCTGAGGCTCGTCAGGGCGTTGCTGAGGGTCGGGGAAGCGAGTCCTTCTTTATTCCACCGATGCCAGGCGGCAGAAGGCCGGCCGCATCCTCTTACGAGAGCTTTCTCGACAAACGCGGCCCCGACTCTGAGGCCGTACCCGCAGAGATTCTCAAGGATGTGGGCGACCGGCCCATCCTTGCCATC